>NZ_JBKIWN010000018.1:0-129560 GCF_058146165.1 Streptomyces sp. AM25
GCGCCCCGAAAGGGGCGCGGGGAACTGCGCGACCAGCCACAGCCGACCCGCAGCCGACGCACTCAGAACGCCGAGTTGGCGACCCACCGCTCCAGCAGATCCCGGTCCCCCCGCACCGCGAAGGCCTCCGCATCGCGGTCGAGGCGGCCGTACACGAGCAGCAGCAGATCGGCCGCGCGTCCCTCGACCGAGGCAGAGGCGTCGGAGGAGCCCGCGGCGGCGCCCCGCTCGACCCCGAAGCCGTCCGGTCGCAGGCGGACCAGCCAGTCACCGCCGGTGTCGGTGCACCGGAAACGAATCGTTTCGCCGTCGCCGCGGAGATCGGCCACCTTGGGCGCGAAGAACGCGGCGAAGGGCAGGTTGACCAGGAACTCGTCCACGCCGTCGGCCGCCAGATCGGGGTCGATCTCCGGCCGGAGGCCGAGGGCGAGTTCCGCGTCGACGCGGTGCACCAGGGTCTCGAAGAGCATGCGGCGCACCCAGAACCGGGCGTGCTGGTCGGCGCCCCACGCCCACATCGGGGCGTCCATGTCGGTGACGGCGAAGGCACCGGCGGCCTCGGCCGCGCTGTCGGCCAGCCAGTCGGGGAAGCCGCCCTCGTCCGCCGGCAGCCGCAGGTCCACCTCGCGGCTGCGCGGCGGCTCCTGGACGAGCCGGCGCAGCAGGACGGAGAACCAGCGCTGCACGCTGCCCGTGTGCCGGACGAGGTCGGTCAGCGTCCAGCCGGGGCAGCCGGGCACCGCGGTCGCCCGGTCGGCGTCCCGGACCAGGTCCACGAACCTGGCGCTCTCCGCCGCGATGGCGTCCCGGTGGGTGGCAGGGTTGGTCATGCTTCCGCTCTCCTGGTCGTCGCGGGGCCCGGCACCGGACGGCCGGGTGTCCCACCGCGCATCTTCTCACCAGCGTCTTGTCACCAGACGACCGGAATCCCCGCCGGCATGATCGCCATCCGGTCGGGGTGCCAGGGCACCTCCTCCAGCGGCACCGCCAGGCGGATGCCGGGCAGCCGGTCGAGCAGGACGCGGAAGGCGGTCTCGGACTGCCGGCGGACCAGGTGGGCACCGGGGCAGTGGTGGCGTCCGTAGCCGAAGCGCAGGTGCGGGTTGGGGGAGCGGGCGGGGTCGAAGGCGGCGGGGTCGGTGAAGGCGGCGGGGTCGTAGTTGGTGGCGTCCAGCTGGAGCAGGATGAGATCGCCCTGCTGCACGGCCGTGGTGCCGATCTTGGCGTCCTCGGTGACGAAGCGGGGGATGGCGTTGCCCAGGACGACGCTGTGGCGCAGCAGTTCCTCCACGCACTGCGGCAGGGTCTCCGGCCGGGCGCGTACGGCGTCCATCGTCTCGGGGTGCTGGAGGAGGTTGACCGCCGCGACGCCGAGGAAGCTAGCGAAGTCCTCGTAACCGCTGACGAACAGGACGGAGACGATGTTCGACAGCTGCTTGTCGGTCAGTCCCTTTCCGTGTTCGTTGAGTCCGTTGAGGTCGGCGAGGCGGTCGACGAGGCCGCGCGGCTGCCCGGGACGGCGGGCGGCCATGTAGTCGTGCATGTAGACGCGGATCTCCTCCCAGTTGCGGGCGAGTTCCTCGTTGGTGGGGGTCACCATGGTCAGGTCGAGGTCGGCCCGTTCCGCGAGCCACTCGTGGTCCTCGAAGGGCAGCCCGAGGAGGCGGCACATGCACTGGGCGGCGACCCATTCCGCGAAGTGGTGCTGCAGGTCGCCGGGACTGCCCTGTCGGACCATGGCGTCCAGGCCCTCACAGGTGACCTCGGCGACCCAGTCGGCGGGCAGCTCGGGTTGGTTGCGGCCGAGCGCCTGGAGGACTTCGTCGCGCAGCCCGGCCTGCTGGAGGTGGTTCATGGCGTCGAGCAGTTCGGGGGCCAGGATCGGGGTGTCCTGGCCGGGCGCGTCGGGGTCGCCCAGGACGGACCGGGCGAACTTCCGGTCGCGCAGCACGTGCTGGGCCGGCTCGTAGCCGGTGACGAGCCAGGCCTCGCCGCCGGAGTTGGTGCTGACCCTGGCGACGGGACAGCGGCCCTGCAGTTCGGCGAGTTCGGGGGCGAGGCGGTCGCCGTCGGTGCTGAAGGGGTAGCGCGGCAGCTCGTCGCGGTGCGGTGCGGTCACGGTGTCGGGCCTTTCCGTTCGGGTCGTGGGCGGTCGGGGAGGTGCGTCACCAGCGCACCGGCAGCCGGGCGGGGGCCCGCAGGGGTGTGGTCTCGTCCCAGGGGATCGTCTCCGCCGGGACGGCCAGCGCGATGCCGGGAAGCCGCTCCAGCAGCACCTCGATGGTGATGGCGAGTTGCATCCTGGTGAGGTGTCCGCCGGTGCAGGCATGCGGCCCGTGGCCGAAGGCGATGTGCGCGTTGGGGGTGCGGGTCAGGTCCAGCCGGTCGGGGTCGGTGAACGCGGCGGGGTCGCGGTTGGCGGAGGCGGGCACCGGGATGACCGCATCCCCGGCCCGGATGTGCTGCCCGTGCAGGGTGAAGTCCTCTTGCGCGACCAGGATGTTGATGGCGTTCATCAGCGGGACGTGGCGCAGCAGTTCCTCCACCGCGGTGGCCGTCCGCTGGGGCGCGTCGCGCAGCTCGCGCAACTGACCGGGGTGGGTGAGCAGGGTGAACAGCGCGTTGCCGGTGTGCTGGATGTTGGTCTTGTAGCCGGCCATCAGCATGGTGACGACGAAGCTGACCACGTCGTCCCGGGTCAGTTCGCTGCCCGGGCGGTGGCTCTCCGCCAGCAGGAGGTGGATGTAGTCCTCGCCCTCGCCCTCCTTCTCCTTGCGGGAGACGAGATCCTCGCCGTAGTCCTGCAGCGCGTACAGGGCCGCCAGCACCTCGTCCTGCGACAGTCCGGCGGCGCTGAGCAGGGTGAGGGTGTGCGGCAGGTAGATCTCGCGGTCCTCGTGCGGCAGCCCGGTCGTCTCGCACAGCACGCGCAGCGGCAGCGGTTCGACGTAGGCGGCGACCAGGTCGGCGGTGCCGTCCTCCGCCGACTCGACCATGGCGTCGAGCAGTTCCCCGGCCATGGCCCGGATGCGGGGCGCCATGAACTCCAGACGGCGCCGGCCGAAGAGCGGCAGCACGGTGCGCCGTACCCGCTCGTGGTGCGCGCCGGTCATCTCCAGGAAGGTGGGCAGGCACGGCGGGGGAGCGTCGGGACCCTCGCTGGGCGGCCAGGCGGAGAGCAGCGGACGGATGAGACGGGGGTCGGCGAAGGCGGCCCGGGCGTCCTCGTAGCGGCTGAGCAGCCAGCCCGTCTCCCCATTGGGTAACTGGGCCTTGACCACCGGCTGTTCGGCACGTAACCGGGCGTAGCCGCACGGCGGGCCGGCGGTGCCGGGCTCGACGGCCGGGACCGGGACGAGTTCCTCGGGGCTGTTCATGGGGTGGGGTGCTCCGTTCCGGGAGGCGAGGGGGAGAGGGAGAGGGCTAGGGGCCTTTTCAGGACTTATCGGCAACAGTCAGGCTATGAAGGGTCGTTCGGCTGAACGAGATTGGACGTTTCCCCTCTGCCTGTCAACCATCAACATCATTTACGGCCAGTCGGCTTGCGGCGGTTTGAGCCTTGCTGCCGGGGAGCAGGAAGGAGGCCAGGAGCGTGACCGCGAGCAGCCCGGCCTCCGCGCCCAGCGTGATCTTCATAGCGCTTGCGTAGCCGAGTGCGCCGGCGGTGGCCCGGCCGCCGAGCCCCGAGAAGAAGACCGTGCCCAGCACGGCACTGCCCAGCGCGCTGCCGAACTGCTGCACCGCCGTCAGCGTCCCGGCGGCCGAACCCGTCTCGTGCGGCTCCACGGCCGCCAGCACCGTCTGGAAGAACGGGCCCATCACCAGCCCCATCCCCGCCCCGACGACCACCAGCGCCGGAGCGCCCTGCCACACCGTGACCCCGGTGCCGACCGACCGCAGCGTGCAGGCGAACACGCCGGTGCCGAGCGCCATCACCACGACACCGGTCTGCACCAGCGCGCGCCCGAACCTGCTCAGCATCCCCCGGCCGTCCAGCACCTGCACCACCGCGAATCCGATGACGGTACCGGCCGACCACGGCAGCACGGCCAGACCGGCCTTCAGCGGCGAAGCCCCCAGCCCCGACTGGAAGTAGAGACTGAGCGCCAGCGAGAATCCGGCCACCGCCGCGAACAGCGCGGCACCGGTCACCAGTCCGCCCGAGAAGGCCCTCTTGCGGAACAGCCCCGGCACCACCAACGGGTCGCCGCCGGCGCGTGACACGCGCTTCTCGTACCAGCCGAAGACCCCGAACAGGGCCACTCCGGCCGCCATCGACACGAACGCCCACAACGGCCAGCCCTGTTCGCGTCCCTGCACCAGGGGCAGCACGACCGGCAGCGCGGCGGCCGAGGCCAGCGCGGCACCCACCAGGTCCAGCCCGGCCGTGGCCGTCGGACCCGACGGCGGCAGGAACCGCCACCCGCCGGCCAGCGCGAGCAGCCCGAGCGGCAGGTTGACCAGGAAGACCATGCGCCAGCCGGCCCCGAACCAGTCGGCGCCCACCAGCCAGCCGGCCAGAACCGGACCGCCCACATAGGACAGCCCCATCACCGGCCCGTACATCCCCATGGCCTTGCCGAGTTCCCGGCCGCGGAACATCTCCTTGATCATGCCGAGCCCCTGCGGGATCATCACCGCCCCGAACAGCCCCTGCAGCCCCCGTGATGCGATCAGGAACCCCGGCGACACGGCCACCGCGCACAGCAGCGAAGCGACCGTGAACCCCGACGCGCCGAGCAGGAACGCCCGTCGGCGCCCCACCACGTCCCCCAGCCGCCCGCCGGTGATCAGCCCGACCGCCATGGCGAGCGCGTAGGCGGCCCCCAGCCACTGCGTGACACCGGCCCCGCCGCCCAGGTCGGCACGGATCGACGGCGCGGCGATGGCGGCCACCAGGGAGTCGAGCATGTCCATCGCCTCGCCGGCGAGGATCACCCACAGCGCGGCCCAGCGCCACCGGTAGGGCGGTGGCGGCTCGGGTGCAGGGATGGACAGGGGCAGGTCATCGGTTCGGGAGTCGGACATGGAGATGATCATGCCCAGGAGCCCGGTAAGTGAGGCGGGAACGGCGGTGGTTGGCGGGAAGTGAGCCTTCGGGCGGCAGATTGGGACGTGGAGGCGTCAGTGCGTGTCCGGTGGGCCGGTGGCGACTCACCGGACACGCCATCGGCGGACGGGACTGCCCTACTTGGCCCGGGCGATCGCCGAGTTGACGAAGATCGGAGCGCCATCGTCCGTCACCGCGCCCGGGGCACCGGTCGGCACGGTGAACTCGACCTTGTTCGGCTCGAAGACCAGGCACATGCTGGAGCCGCCGAACTGGAAGTATCCGAGCTCTTCGCCCTTCTTGACCTGGCGGCCCTCGGCGGCGGTGATCGTGATCGAGGAGACCTCGCTGATGCCGACGGGCACGAGACAGACCATGCCGCCCTGGGGCGCGCTGCTCTCGATGAACACCAGACCACGGGTGCTGGTCGCCGCGGCGCCGACCGGATCGGCCGCGCCGAACACCACGCCGGGCACGGTCTCCACGTGCCTGACCACACCGTCGACAGGAGAGTGCCAGCGGTGGTAGCCCATGGCGGGCAGGACCATCTGGAAGACGTCCCCGCCCACGAACCGGTCGGTGTAGGTGCTGTTGTTGTTCAGCAGGTCCGTCAGTGCGTAGGTCTGTCCCTTCAAGGAGATCCCGGCGGCCTTCCGGACGTTGCGTTCGCGCCTGACCACGATGCCGTCGCCGGGCGCGACGACGGCCTTGGCGTCGGTGGCGAGCGGGCGGGCCGCCGGCTTGATCTTGCGGTGGAAGAAGTCGTTGAAGGACGCGAAGCCCCAGTATTCCGCGGTGCGGTCGGGGATCACGTAGTCGGTGAGCTTGTTCTGCTCGACGGCGTGCGGGGACAGCCAGCCGTTGCCGGCCTCGGTCAGGACGTAGCGGCTGGCGGGGCTGTCCAGGAACACGCACCACGCCTTGAGGATCTGTTGCAGCGCCGCGTTGAAGACCGGAATCTGCAAGACCTTCGTCCCCGCCGGAGTCGGGGACAGGCCGGCAAACAGGGCGGACAGCGGGAAGAGGATCCGCTCGTCAGGGTTGGCACGGTATTCGGGCGCGGTCGTGACGATCTCGTCCAGGCACTTCAGCAAGTGATCGGTGCCACGGATCCGTTGGAGCGCCTTGGGGAGCTGGTCGAAGGCCGTGGTCACGAGGGCCTGGACGATCTTGTCGGCCTGGAGTAATTGCCCGAGGGCCGCCACGGAGGGGCTGAGCTCGTCCTTGCGGTCCTGGGCGCGCTCCGCCAGGTCCGCCAGCCAGGAGGACACGGCCTGACGGTTCTTCGGCAGGTAGCCTGCGGCCCGTCCGAACGACGTGGCGTAAGCCGTGTCGAGTGCCGCCTGGGTGAAGTCACCGAGCATGCGCATTCCCTTGGCCGTCGCCATCCACTGCGGATTTCGCAGGCCAGTGAACCGCGTCGTACGTCACATCGCTGATGCAAGGGCGCAAACAGGCCTGCTCGGCAGTAGTGCTTCGGGGAGGGCCCGTGTGTGACCGTCGGGGCGACTTTCTACGCCCCGACGATGCCTCGGTGGTCCGCCCACGCCTGGGCGGCTTCCTCCAGGGCCTTGAGCCACGCCTGATCAGGACGCTGTTCGGCGAGGACACGATGCATTCGCAGATCAGCCGCAGCGAACGCGTCAATCGCCGCAGGAGCAGCGTTCGACCATGCCGTGCAGTCGGAGGCCCAGGACTCTGCGGACTCGGGGCTGTGGCCGGCGGAGATCAGCTGCACAACGAAGATTGCTGGGTCAATGAAGCCGGCGCCGTACGTGGGCCATGACCAGTCGATCAGCCATGCGCCCGCTGGTCCTGTCACCAGGTTGGACGGGTTGATGTCGGTGTGCAGCAGGGCGTCACCGCGGAGAAGCGGCAGATCGTCTTCGTTGCTGACGTACTCGTCCCACCGGTTCTCCGGCCAGTCCCGTGCGACGTTGGGCAAGGGCAGGCTTGCCGCGCGGTTGAGAAGGTCAACGGCGAGTGGGAGATCCGGTGAGCCCGGCTTGAAGTCCAGGCCGCGTTCTTCGATGACTTCGAAGCCGAGGATGATCCATCCGGCGTCGTCCTCATCAACGCTCCACAGCACGGAAGGCGAGAGAGGCTGTACGTAGGGGTTGATCGCCCGCTCCCGGAGGATGGAGCCCTTCCGCCCCCCGGGGTTGTTGAACATCGCCTTGGCGAAGAACTGCCCCTTCTCGGTGTCGATGATCGCAGCGAAGTCAGTGGTGAACCCATGCCTGGGTGCATGCACTTGAGCAACTTCGCCAGTGTGGGGCCGGATCAGCTCTCGAAAGTGCTCGTCGGGTAGTTCAGTCAAGGCTGTTCCTTTCGGACGCTTTTAGACCCTGGGTTGGCACGTGGTTGGCGTTCCCGGCCGGCACGTATCGCTGTCGGTCCTCGGGTCGCACGGGTTCTTCGGGACGCAGTCAGGACCGCACGGCTTGCTCTGGCCGCCGCCCTTGCCCTTGCCGCCACCGCCCTTGTCCTTGCCCCACCCCCAGACCTCCCGGAGGGAGTCAACGGCATCCGACAGGTAGCAGTGCGTGCATTCGAGCTGGCACTTCCGTGTCACGTCCAGCCACAGGAACTGAGTGGTGGTCTGCTCGGCGGGTAACGCTGCTGTCGCCATGCTGGTGCCCTTTCACCCATTGACCTGGATCAACGTGGGGGTCTCCCCGGCGTCGTCGTGCACGCGCTGACACGCCCAGCCGTCCTCCGCCGTCCCGTCAGACGGCCGGGCGGAAGTCTGATTGCGAGGGGCTACCTGCGCTTGCAGTTGCCGCAGTAGTTCTGTCCCGGCTGGGGGTTGATGATCGGCCCATTGCAAGCCATGCAGCTACCGATCAAGACGCAGGGCGGAGTGGGAATGTTGATCAAGGCTCTTCCTCTTCAGATCCTGGGGGTGAGCCCGCCGGTCGGCAGCCCAACTCTTCGCGGCCGACCGGCGGACGCCTTTGGGCTACGCGTCGGTGGGCTCACCGAGAAGAAGCAGCGGCACCCGCATCCCGTGCTCCGACGCGGCGACGGCCGCACGAACGCGTCGCTCCTGGTAGGGCATGGCATGGGTGTCGAGCCGGTCGAGCGGCACCCACCTGAGACCGAACAGCTCGCCGGCTGCACTGTCGGGACGGCCGCCGCGGACGCTTCCTTGTCGGTCAACGTGCCTGCGTCGCACACCACGTTGAAGCCTTCGGCCGCCCCTGTCTCCGGGTTGGCGGGCACTTGATCGAGCGCGACGAAGTGCGTGAGCGCGAGCCGTAACCCGGTTTCCTCGGCCAGCTCCTGCGCAGCAGCGTCCGCGATGGTCTCGCCCTGGTGGGCGCCCCCGCCGGGCAGCTGTCAGCCGTCCTTGTACGTGGGCTTGACCAGCAGCACACGGCCGGACTGGTCACGCACCAGGACCACGGCCCCGATACGTCGTCCGGGCGGGGAGGCAGGATCAATATCGGCGTGCGCCATCTTGCGCCCTCCGTTCGTTGTAGTTGTGGTGTCCCGCCCGGCCGTCTTCCGCGTCCCGTAAGACGGCCGGACGGGGGCCTAGAAGTGGTGCGAGCCTCCGTGGACGGCGAGCCAGAGGACGACGCCGCACAGAGCCAGGACCAAGCAGCCGACTGACAAGCCCAAGCCGATCTCGGCCGCCTTCCGGTTCCGATGAGCCCTCCCGCGCCTTTGCCGGCTCACGGCTGCTCCCTCCGGAGCACGACCGCTACGCCGTCGCAGACCATGCGGAACGACTTGTGCCCGGAGGCTGCCGTGTGCTTCATGCAGGCGTCCTGCACGGGTTCGGGCTCCGATGCGCCGGTCGTCTTCCATGAACACCCCAGGCAACGGCTGCCGTACATCAACGAGTCCAAGGCGGTACGGATCTCGTACTCCACGAGTCGGATCACGGCGCGGGGCACGGCGACGGCTCCGGTACCGGGTGAACGTGACGGATGTGGATCGTCAGCGCCACGTCGTACCGCCTCGCGGTGACGGCGTCGCCGCTGTCGGAAGCCGCGTCCCGTTTGCGGATCAGCCGGGCACACTCCTGGCAGGTCACCATGCGCACCGACCCTTGGGCGGACGAGTGCGGCATGGACACAACGGGACAGGTCAGCATGACGACGCCCCCGGGTACGGCTCCTCCACGATGTACGCGCCGGCCCGGAAGATGCGGCGGTCACTGTTGTTGCTCACCGCGTATGCCTGGTCCTCCTCGGCCTCGGCTGCCGACAGCTGGACCGACGCGTCCGGCCTGCCCTGGCCGGCACGGTGCTGAGGACAACGGCAGGCGGGGTACTGCATGGTCCCCGGGGGGAGGTCGGGACCGTCATGCTCCTCGCCCAAACCGGTCTGGCACCCGCCCCGTACGGACCGAAATCTCTCCAGACATGTGGCGGCTTCCATCGCTCGCTCATCCCCTTGAGGTCGCTGGTTCCTTACGGACAGCCAACGCTTGGCTGGGGCCCTGGGTGAATCACTGATGCAGCACCCGCATGCGGATATGCACGCAGCGGGTACGGACTCGTGGCAACGTTGGTTGGTGCTCGTACCGTTGGAGGGAGAACGTTGGACTGGCAGACGCCGGCCATCAAGGACGCCAGCAGGGCCGGGGACTACGGCAAGGTCATCGAGCTAGTCCGGAAGCACGCCCGCATGACACAGCGACAGTTGGGCGAGGCATGCGGTCTATCCCAGTCAGCCGTCTCGCGGTTGGAAAGGCGGGGACCCGGCTCATACGGCACCGAGATCCTGGTAGCCGTGGCTGGGCGCCTGGAGATCCCACCCCAGGTTGTTGGACTTGCGGACAGGCCCGGGTTACGAGACGGATCAGATCGAGTGGAACGACGTGGATTCCTAGGGAGCATCGCCGCCGTAGCGGCCTCGCCCCTTCTCAATGCTCTCATTGAACCGGAAGGCGCTGCAGGCCAAGCGGCGGCGCTCCGTGTAAATACCGCGGCGTACCGCAGACTGGACAGCTATACGCCGTCACGGCACCTCTCGGATGCCGTCGAGTCTCATATCCGGTTGATCCAGAACATCACCCGCGACACGGAACACAGGGAAGTTCGAAGCCGGCTTGCAGCAGTCGCCAGTGAAGCTGCGAGCTTTGCAGGCTGGCTCGCGTGGGATATGGGTGACCACGGCTCGGCTCGGCGTTGGTACGGCTCGGCGATCCGGGCCGCCCGTGCTGCGGGGGACCCGCTGCTGGCCGCTTATCAGGCGGGCAGCCACGCGCAGTTCGAAGCACACGTGGGCAACGGCGCGGAGGCACTTAACCTTTCGCGTGACGCCCGGCGATATCTGAGCAGCGCACCGTTAGCAGTGGCCGATGCGTGGTTGTCTTCGGTAGAAGCTCTGGCACATGCGACGAATGGTGATCAGCGCAACACTGACCGGGCAATTACCCGCAGTCGGGAAGTTGCGGAGAAGCTGAGCACCGAGGAGCCTCCGCCGTGGCCGTGGGTCTTCCACTTCGACGTCGCGAAGGCCACGGCCTGCCGTATCACCTGTGGAGCCAGGCTGGGCCTGTCGGAGTGGGTGTTCGTTGGCGACACGGAGGCTCTGACCACAGAGAACCCCAAGCAGCGGGCCCTCACAGTGCTGGACTTGGCGGCCGGCCACCTCGCGGCGGGAAGGGTTGAGGCGGCCTTTGCTCTCGCCTCCCGGGCTGTCGACACGGGTTTGCAGTACCGTTCTGGCCGGATCGTGGAGCGGGCCCGTACGGTGCGTCGCTCACTGGTCTTGGCGTCGCCGCCCAAGGTGGTGCGCGACTTCGACGAGCGTCTCCATGGCGTATACCTGTAAGGAGGGGACCAGCCTATGCGGGTGGGGATCACAGGTCACCGGGGCCTGAGTCAGGATGTGGAGAATCGGGTACGGGGAATGCTTCAACAGGCGGTCGGGCAGTACCCTGCGGCGGAATTGACTGGCATCTCCTGCATTGCCGACGGCCCTGACTCTTGGTTTGCGGAGGCAGTACTTGCCGAGGGTGGGCGCCTGGAAGTAGTTGTTCCTGCAGAGCAGTATCGTGGCGGCCTGCCTGAAGCCCATTGGCCGGTGTACGACAAGCTCATGCGTCAGGCATCTGAAATCCACAGGACCGAGTTGTCTACTTCCGATCCCCACGCACACATGGCCGGGAGCGAGATCCTGGTGGGTCTGGCAGACGAACTGCTCGCGGTATGGGATGGAAACCCCGCGTGGGGATACGGCGGTACCGCGGATGTTGTTGCCTACGCTGAACGAAACGGAGTTCCGGTAACCGTTCTGTGGCCTGACGGCGCAACACGTTGAAGGGGAACTTCAGCCGAAGGCCTCTGACGGCTCAACTTGCCGTCAGAGGCTTTTATTGACCTCGCTTGAAATAGGGAGACAGTCACCTATCCTATGGAGGGCGTATATAACACCCGACATAAATAATGTAGGCGTCATGGGCCCCCTCTCGTGACGTCGACCGTGAGAACGTGACCAGGAACACCCCTGATTCGTCTCTCGGTTTGTTAGTTCGGCGCCGAACGGCACCTGCAGCCGCCCGAAACGGCCCCAGGGAGCCCCGAGCCAGCCGTGCGGCAGCTCATCAACCCCCCTATCCCTTGGGCATCTGCGTGTCCGCGCTGTCGATGTGGTCGGCCGCGATCAGCGGCACGGTCACGGTGGCATCCCGCGGCAACGACAGGCCCGTCCCGCCGTGGTCCGCCATCGTGGACGCCTGTCATGGGGACGGCCCTTGCGGTCGGTCCAGCCGCGTTCTTGCACCATCGCGTGCCGCACGCAGGCGTCCGCCTCGATGACGACTTGGCCGTACCAGCCGGCCCAGTCCAGGGCAAGATCCGCCTTGATGCTGCGACGGACCGCGTTCCAGTGCTCCTTGGCCGGGCGGCGCGGCTGCAGGGCATCTGCAACGGCGAACTCGGCAAGCTTCCCGGTGTGCAGCGCGATCAGGTCGCGCATCTCGGGGGGAGAGGAAGAAGCCGCGCCTCTACCCGGGCGTCAGCCACAGGGCGAACCGGGTCATCTCGCCACCCACCACGCACGGATGCGGACATGACGTAGGGATCCGTGATCCACCGACCCGGCTCGTCGGCGTCCTCGAACCTCCGGCCAAGCCGCACTTCAACATCGGCCACGGAGACCGGTACAGGCACCTCCAGCGTCAGGTGTCGTCCTATGTAGGGCGGGAAGCGGGTCGGGAGTTCGATAGTGCAACCCCACACAAGGGACAGGGGACATGGGGGCTAGCTCGCTCGGACATGCATTACGGCATCATTTCATCGTGCGAGGAGATCCGATGCGCCGCATTGCCACCATCGTGCTCTCAGCTCTGGCTCTTATCGGGCTTCTGGCTAGCCCGGCCTCCGCTGCCGTTTCCGCTGGCGCCACATCAGACATTCCCGTTGTCGGCACCCTTGTTACCGACACCGAACGCCTTGCTGAAGCACTGATCTTGCCGCTCAGGGCATTTGCAAGCGGAAATTGAGGAGACTGAACAGTCGGGCGCCGTCTACGAGTCGGCCGCGGCCTTCTCGGTGATGACGATCTTCAGGCCGCGCACGAAAGACTCACCGGTTTTCACGCCACGGATTGTGTAGTCCGGGCCCTCCTTGACGGCGGACAGGCCGTGCATCGTGTCGAGTCCGATGGTGTCTGCCTTCTTGGCGTAGTCGTAGTCCACCAGCATTCGGGTAGCAATACCGTTGATGTTCTGGATCGAATCGTTCACGGCACCCATGGGGATGGCGGGGCAGGCGGAGACCAGAATCATCACCGGCTTGCGAAACGAGTACGCCTCAAGGCCAAAGCTGTTGGACTGCCGACAGCGCGGCGACGGCCTCCACCGCGCGGTCCCAGTCGTCGCCCACATGTTCAGCCGGTGCCCACGGGGATGCCCCCGTGGGCACCGGCTGTTGAAGCTACCCGTGCGTGGACATCAGGGCGATGATGGCGTCGATGTCGTCGCCTTGCACCGGGTCGTCGGCGATCTTGTTGGGTCGGACGAACCCGCAGGCGACGCAGCGGTGGACGAGCACGAGTCCTTTGCCTCGGCGATGCTCGACATGCTGCGGACGCATCGTCCCGCGACAGGCCGAGGCCCGGTCGCCGGGGGTGATGTCGACGTGCTTGGAGCACAAGCACGTCGGGCAGTGGTTGCGGTAGCTCCCGTTGTGCAGCGGCGCGACACTCGCTCCGCAGTTCTCGCAGGTGAAGCCCTGGTTCTGGGCGGTTCTGCCGATGGCTCTGCCTCCGGATCGAAGAAGGGATCTTCAATCGGGAGTGCAGGGTTCCGTTCTGTTCTCGCTGCTCGTTCCGCGATGGGCGGGGCGGGCAGTTCCCAGGCTTGGTGCGGGTGATGGACCGGTTCACCGCCTGTTCCCCCTCGTCAGGGGTCGGCGATTACTTCCGCTTCCTGCTTCACCGGGGCATTTCTCAGCCGCCGGATCCGGACCTCGACCGGGTTTGGTTGATTGTCCCGGTCACTGTCAGCCGAGCCTCCTCAGCTGCCAGCGGTAGGTGTCGTCCCGCTCTCACTGGCGTCGGCGTCGTCCCCCGGATTCAGAGTTCGGCCGTGACCGCCCTGCGTGGTCGGTGCATCATCCCTCCTCCGGCGTCGGCGGTACCGTCGCCGATCAGAACACGCGGGGGACGGCGGCAACAACCCGATTTCGGCTGGTCAGACATCCCATGACGTTTCGAGTCAAGCGGGATGGGGTTGGGCGTGGTGGGCCCAGGCGGTTGCTTCGTCGTAGAGGGTGCGGGTCTTGAGGCAGCCGTGGAGGATGCCGACGAGGCGGTTGCCGACTTGCCGGAGGGCAGGGTTGTAGTCGGCTTCCCGGGCGCGTTGTTTGTCGTAGTAGCGGCGGGCGCCGGGTGAAGCGTGCAGGGCGGAGAACGCTTGCCGCTGGAGGGCGTCGGCGAGGCGGCTGTTGCGCACGAAGCGGGCCTGGACGCTCCTGGTCTTGCCGGAGGCGCGGGTGATGGGGCTGGTGCCGGCGTAGTTCTTCCGCGCCTTGGCGGATGCGTAGCGGGTGGGGTCGTCTCCGAACTCGGCGAGCACCCGGGCGCCGGTGATCTCTGCGATGCCGGGCATCGACAGGTAGATCTCAGCGTCCGGGTGCGCGAGAAAATGTGCCTTCACCTGCGCTTCCATCGTCTCGATCTGTTCGTTCAGCGCGATCAGTATGCGTGCGTGCGCGGTGATGGCGGCTGCGTAGGCTGCGGTCACCGGCTCCGGCAGCACGAGCTGCTGCTCGCGTAGAGCGGTCTGGACCGTGGCCGCTTTCGCGTCCCGGTGATGGCGTCGATGACGGGCCAGCACCGCCGTGATCTGTGTGCGGGTCAGCTTCGCGCCGGCCTGCGGGGTTGGTGCCTTGATCAGCAGTTCCAGCGCGTCCGTGCTGGTCAGCGTCAGATCGGTGTAGGCGGTCAGGGCCGCGGGGTAGTACTCGCGCAAGGAGTTGCGCATCCGCTGGAAAGTGCGGGTGCGTTCCCAGATGAGGGTCTGGTGGGCGCGGGCGACGACCTTGACGGCCTGGGCCTGCTCGCTGTCCCCGGCCACCGGCCGCAGCTGGTCGCGGTCGATGCGGACCATGTCCGCGAGTGCGTGCGCGTCGCCCTTGTCGCTCTTGGCTCCTGAGGAGGCGTAGCGTTCCTTGAACCGGGCGACCTGGCGGGGGTTGATCGCGTAGACCTGGTAGCCGGCTGCGGTCAGGGCCTGGACCCACGCGCCGCGGTCGGTCTCGATTCCCACCACCACATCTGTTGGCTCCAGCTCTTCACCGCCGTGCCGGGCGACCAGTTCGTGGAGCCGGGCGATCCCGGGAATCCCCTCCGGCAGCCGTGCGGTGGCGAGCTTGCGCCCGGTCTCGTCCTGGACCTCGACATCGTGGTGTGGTTCGGCCCAGTCATCTCCGATGAACAGCAACAGCCCAGCTCCCGGTTCCTCTGCGTACACGTGCGTGCAGCCGCGGAAGGCACGGCGCGCGGCCTAATGGATCCAGTGCTCACGCCCCACTTCCCGGCGGGCACGCCATCCCATCAGCGGTCTTGGCCTCCCGGCCGACCAGCAGGGGCACGGTCTGACCACAGAGCTCGGACAGCTCCGGCTACGGCAGTGCTCACCTGCTGGCGGCTACGGCATCAAGTCTCTACGACCCGATACGTCCCATTAGGCCGCGGGGGCCGTCGGCTCGACGAGAACGCCGTCGTCGAACGTGGCGCCGCAGCGGACCAGTGCGAGCGACCAGGCCCGCTGGCGGGGCCTTGCAGCGTGAACCGCCTGACTGGTGCGTGGGTCACACGGTTTTGACGGCGCCGGCGTTGATGGCGTAGTCGGCGCCGTGGATTGCGGCCGCGAGGGGTGAGGCCAGGTAGGCCACGAGCGCGCCGACGTGGCCGGGGTCGACGAACTCGCCGGTGGTCGCCCCCATTTCGACGGGGACGTCACGCAGCAGCTGGTCCAGGGGGATCCCGCGGGCGGCGGCGAGCTTGGCGCCGAAGCCGTCGGGCCCGGCCCACTGCTCGGTGAGAACGGCGCCGGGAGAGATCGTGTTGACCCGTACCCCCTGGGGTCCGTACTCCTCGGCCAGGCCCTTGCTGAAGGTGTTCACCGCTCCCTTGGCGGAGGCGTAGGGCAGGGGCGCCGTGTGGGGGATGCGGCTGCTCATGGAGGAGAAGTTGATGATGCTGCCACCGCGCTTGAGGAGACTGGGCAGGGCGGCGCGGGTGATGCGGACCATGCTGAAGAGGTTCAGGCCGAACATGTCCGCCCACTGCTCGTCGGTGGACTCCAGGAAGGTGGCCGGGTGTTCGTGGTCGCCGCCTCCGCCGAGGTTGTTGACCAGGAGGTCGATCCCGCCGAGTTCCGCCTGGGCCCGCTCGATGAACAGGGCGGGACCGTCAGGGGTGGCGAGGTCGGCGGTGAGGGCGATCGCACCACTGGCCTTCAGCTCCGTGGTGACTGTGCGTGCGCCGGCCACGACACTCACACCCTCGGCGATGAGGGTCCTGGTGATGGCCAGGCCGATGCCGCGGCTTGCGCCCGTGATCACGGCGGTCGTTCCGGTCAACTGGAGATCCATGAAGGGGTCCATTCGGTAGAGCGGGGGCGGATGCCGTCGGTGCATGCAGAACCTTCCGTACGGCAGTTCGACTGTACGGGATGTTTCGTACCTTTGGGGCTGCGCAATCTCTTCGGAGTCGCTGAGTGCGCCCCGGATGCCTCACGTTTCCGCAGGTCAGAGCCCGTTCGGATCTGTATGAAATTTCCCGTACGATCGTTCCATGGTCAGCTATCACCCCGACCTCGGCCAGATCCCGGTCGAAGACGTCCTGGCAGCCCTGGGCAACCCGGTACGGCTGTTCATCGTGCGCGAACTCGCCTCCTCCACCCAGCCGCGCACCTGCGGCAGCCTGCCCGTGACCGTCACCAAAGCCACCGCCACCCACCACTGGCGCGTGCTCCGTGAATCAGGAATCACCCGCGAGCGCCGAGAAGGACGCACCAAGGTCGTGGAACTGCGCCGCCGCGAACTCGACGAACGCTTCCCCGGCCTGCTCGACGCAGCCCTGGCCGCTACCGCACCCTCTCTCAGCGCCTGATCACCACTGGACGCCAGGCGAAGAGTACGGAACGCGTACCGATCTATAAGTATTGGTCGTCCACCCGTGGCGCGATCTCGACTGGGCCCGCCGCGGTGACCACGGTGCGGGGGCGGTGACGACCGTTGCGGACCACCAGGCGGCGGCCCCGCCCGTCCGTCTCGGCCGTCAACTCAGGTACGTGCTAGGCGTGTCCGATGGATCGGCGCCGCCCCACTGGAGACTCTATGGCCCCGCCGGATCGGTGGTGCCGGCTGGTGAGTCGCTGCAAGGTCACACCCTGGCGGGCTTCTGTGCGCCCTGCGGCCCTTGTTCGGGCAACCGCAGGACCGGACAGCCTTGCTCGGACCCGTGCAGCAACCGCTGCCACGTACTGAGGGAGCCTCACTTGTACCGAGACTTGTACCGAGCACGCCGCATCGTCACCACCGTGGCAACAGGCATGGTTCTCACGGTGGGTGGCCTCGTCATTGCAGAGCCTGCCCAGGCAGCTCCCAACCCCATCGGCGCGATCAGCGACACCGTCAACAATTCCCGCAAGGAGGCTGTGAACATCCTGAACGCCGAACTCAACGCCCTCCGTGGCATCTCCGGCGAAAACCCCCGCTAGGGCACCTCTACCTGCCGCACGCCCCGCCGGACAACTCCTGAGCGGGCTTGGCGAAGTGCAGTGCGTGGTCGCGCCCCAAAGGGGCGCGGGGAACTGCGCGAACAGTCCGCAGTTGATGCACTGCACTTACCAATGGAGACGACCTCTCAGCGCCCCGCCCCCTCGGGTACCCCCGCCTCCTGGGGATCCGCCATGTCCAGCAGCAGCATCGCGTCGTGGTCCGGGGTGCCGGGCGGCGCCTGATAGGTGACGAGACGCTGGCCGCCCGTGCGGAAGATCGCCATCACTTCGAAGGTGAGGCACATCGAACCGACCTCCGGGTGCTGGAAGTGTTTCCGGCCGCCGCGCGCCTGGACGTCGTAGCGCTCCCACAGGCGGGCGAACTCCGGGCTCTTCATCACGAGTTCGCCGACGAGCTGGGCCAGCTCCGGCGTGTCCGGATCGGCGCCCGCCATCGCCCGCAGATGGGCCGCGCTGTAGGCCGCCGTCCTTGAAGTTGCCGCAGCGGCAACCTCTACCGTCCTGAACAGGGCCGGAGAGACCGGCCCGGTGAATCGTTCACGAGGAGACGGCGATGGGGTGGCCGATCGCAGAGGTCGCGCGGATGTCGGGCGTGACGGCCCGGACGCTGCGCCACTACGACGAGACCGGGCTCCTGCCGCCGGCGTGGATCGGCACCAACGGGCACCGCTACTACGAGGAACGGCAGTTGCTGCGGCTGCAGCAGATCCTCGTCCTGCGGGAACTCGGTGTCGGGCTTCCCGAGATCGGCCGGATCCTGGCCGAACAGGTCGACGAGCTGGAGGCACTGCGCGGACACCGCAGCCGGCTGCTCGCCGAGCGGGACCGGCTCGACGCGCTGGCCCGCACCGTCTCCCGGACGATCACCGCACTGGAACAGTCCAGGAAGGACGGTGGACCCATGACCAGGATCAACCGGCCGGAGAACCTTTTCGAAGGCGTCCGGCCCGCCATGTACGAGGAGACTCTGCGCGACTTCCCCGAGCACGCCGAGGCGGTCCGGCAGCGCACCGCCACGATGAGCGAGGAGGAGATCGAAGCGGGACACCGCCGGCGGACCGCACAGATGATCCGGATGGCCGAGCACATGGCCACCGGTCTGCCCGCAGACGCCGACGAGGTACTGGCCGAGATCGAGGCCCAGTACCAGGTGCTGACCGCACTGCGCGCCGTCTCCACCGCGGAGTACCGGGCGATGGGACGCTCCTGCGTGGAGAACGCATCGTGGCGCGCGGTGTACGAGGCGGTTGCGCCGGGCCTGGCCGCCTACCAGCGTGACGCCATCGAGGCGTACGCGACGGCCCGGCTGAGCTGATCTGAGTCGAGCTGAGCCGAGCCGCATCGGGCCGCCGCCGGGCACGGGGCCGACGGCGGCCGTCGGCGGTTCCGGTCCGTGCACGTCCGGCTGCGGGCGCATCCTGCCGGGTCGTGGGGCTGTTCTGGTGGTGCAGGGCGTTGTACGACTCTGCTCGGCACACACGACACACCACGGAGGACATCATGGCGAACACCCCCGGCGACCCGGCCACCACGCTGCCCGGCCGCCCGCCCGTCGTCGACCTGGCCACCTGGCAGGCGGCGCGTGACGAACTCCTGATCCGCGAGAAGGCCCACACCCACGAGGGCGACGCCATCGCCGCGGCCCGCCGCCGGCTGCCGATGGTGGAGTTCGACGGCTCGGCCGAGGTCGTCGGACCGGACGGTCCGGTCCCGTTCCTGGACCTGTTCCAGGGGCGCGACGAGCTCGTGGTCTACAAGCACATGTGGTACGACGGCGCGCCGCACCAGGGGCAGTGCGAGGGCTGCACCACCACGGCCTGGCACCTGCAGGACGCCGTCTACCTCAACGCCCGCGGCGTCTCGTTCGCCGTCCTGACCACGGGTCCGTGGGACGAAGCGGCCTCCTACGTCGCGTTCATGGGCTACACCCAGCCCTGGTACTCGGTGCGCGACGCGGACGCGCCGGTCGGCGGCGCCATGGGCTACCTCACCTGCTTCCTGCGCGACGGTGACCGCACGTTCCTCACCTACTCGATGACGGCCCGGGGCAACGAGCGGGTCAACGGGTCTCTCGGCCTGCTCGACATGACGCCCTACGGCCGCGGCGAAGCGTGGGAGGACCACCCCGAGGGTTGGCCCAAGGGGAACAGCCCGTGCTGGTCCTGGCGCTCGGGCGCGGACGGAAACGCCACCTGGGGCCCGACCAGCCGCCCCGTACCGCAGTGGACCCGCCCCGGCGCCACTCCCGTGGACACCCTCGGCCGGCACGGCCACTACCACTGACGCGCTCCCTCACCCGGCGACCACCGGCCCCCGCTGCCCGAGCCGTTCCATGACGCGATCACGGAGCAGCTCGTACTCCTCGCGGAGCCTGGACCACTCGGTCACGGGCGGCCGGGGTATGACGATCCCTCCGGTGACGATCTCCTCCGGCCCGAACTGCTCGCGGGTGAGGTCGATTTCCAGGCCCATGCCCAGGCGGTTCCACCAGTGGTAGTCCACGCGCCTGCCCTCGACGTGGACCTCTCCCCGGATCAGCTCGCCTCCCAGCAGGTCGTTGAGCACCATCGCGGTCACCCCGCACTGGTCACGGGCCGGATTGTCCGGGCTCCAGTGCGACCGGAACTCCGGCGTGCACGTCTCGGCACTCCAACTGCTCCGAACGGCCTGCTCGATGTCTGTGAGAAGCAACGGTGTCATACGGTGATGCTCGCAGGAGGCACTGACAACGGGCGGAGCTGTACCGGCATGGCCGCAGACGAGCACGAGCTGGGGGACGCCCAGCGGGCGCACTGGCAGACCACCTACGGCGCCCACCCCGGCATGTACGGCGAGCAGCCCTCCGACCCGGCCGTCCACGCCTGCGAGGTCTTCCGCGCGGCCGGAGCCACGCACGTGCTGGAACTGGGCGCCGGCCACGGCCGCGACGCCCTGTACTTCGCCCGCGAGGGCTTCACCCTCCAGGCGACCGACTTCTCCACCACCGGCCTCGACCAGCTGCGCGAGGCCGCCCGCGCCCAGGGCGTCGCGGAGCGGGTCACCACGACCGTGCACGACGTCCGCGAGCCGTTGCCGCTGCCGGGCGCCTCCGTCGACGCCGTCTTCGCGCACATGCTGCTCTGCATGGCGCTGTCCACCAAGGAGATCCACGCCCTGGTGGACGAGGCCCGCCGCGTCCTGCGGCCGGGCGGCGTGTTCGTCTACACGGTCCGTCACACCGGCGATGCGCACTACGGCGCCGGTACTGCCCACGGCGACGACATCTACGAACACGGCGGCTTCGCGGTCCACTTCTTCTCCTGCGAGCTCGTCGACGCTCTTGCCGACGACTGGACCCTGGACGAGATCCATCCCTTCGAGGAAGGCGACCTGCCCCGCCGGCTGTGGCGCATCACCCAGAGCCGGCCGCGCTGACCAACGCCGCGTGCGGCTCGGTAGATTGGCCGTATGTCTTCAGTACTTGTGGTGGGGTACGACCCCCTGGCGATCCCCGGCATCGACGGGAAGGCCCTCCGGGCGGCTCTTGAGAAGGAGTTGGGCCGGTTCGCCGAGCACGGCATCGACGCGGCCATGACGCTGATCGTGTTCGACGATTCGGCCGAGTCCGCCCTCGTCGCCTCCTTGACGGAGCGCCCGTGGGACGTGGTCGTCGTCGGGGGCGGGATCCGCAAGGCGGAGCCGCTGCTCCCGCTCTTCGAGCAAGTGATCAACCTGATCCGCCGTCACGCACCGCAGGCCGCCATCGCGTTCAACACCAGCGGCGGCGACAGCATCGAGGCGGCACAGCGCTGGCTCTGAGCCTGCTGGTGCTGTTCCCTGGAGAGATGAGAAACGCGTTGCGCGCCCTGCTCGTGCCGGTGGCTGCCGTGGCCGCCGTCGCGATGCCGGTCTCCACGGCCCATGCGGCCGACGGCTACGACCGCTGCCCTGACGGCTCGTACTGCATGTTCTCGGGCCTCGACGGCACCGGCGACATGATCACGCTGACGGGCAGCACACCGGATCTCGCGGCGCTCGGCATGAACAACCGGGGCGAGTCGGACTGGAACCGGACCTCTTCCACCGTCTACCTGTGGTCCGGCGCGAACTACACCGGCTGTACGTCCGTCACGTCCGCCGGCCCGACCGGCAAGGGCAACTTCTTCCCCGACTTCCGGGACTTCTTCAACTCGGTGCAGTTCGACGGCCCCGGCGGCCCGAGTTGCGGCACGCCGCCGGGCGAGGGCGGCTGAGCGGGGGCAACCCCACGTTCCCCGGAGCCTGTGCTCATCAGCACCGCCTACGCCGGTATCGCTGCCACCCCCAGGGACATCCTCAGCTAGGTCCCGGACAGCCACAGGTACGGCACCGCGGTCGTGGTGCCGCACGGGCCGTCGGCACACTCACGGCAACGGTCTCGTCACCCACGGCGTCCGCCCCGGCAGCCCGCGTGCGATCACCGGCGGGCGCGAGCGACCATGGAAGGGAGCGGTCCGGCTCGTCCGAGCCGGGACGTGCTTTCCCCGTGCCTGGAGCACCACGCAGGCAAAGGAGGACGATCATGGCATCCGCTCCTGATACCCACGCCGACAAGTGCACGGCCGCTGCCGGCCTCACGGTGTTCGCAGCCGTCATGATGCTGATCGCGGGGTTCCTGAACCTCTTCCGCGGCATCATGGCCGTGCTCCACAACGCGGTGTACCTCAAGACACCCGACTACGCCTTCAAGTTCAGTCTGGGAGGCTGGGGTTGGATCCACCTGTTCCTCGGCATCGCCGCGATCATGATCGGGGTCGGGCTGTTCCGCGTCTCCCTCTGGGCCAGAATCCTGGGGGTTGCCGTCGCGGCCATGGTCCTGGTCGCCAACTTCCTGTCCATTCCCTACTACCCGCTGTGGTCGATCGTGCTCATGGCCCTGTGCGTCTTCGTCATCTGGGGCCTGTGCACGGTGCGCCACGAACACACCTGACCGGTGTGGCAGCCGCTCAGCCGAGCGGTACGACCGCGACCGGGCACGGCGCGTGGTGCAGCGCCGCATGGGCCACGGGGCCGAGGGCCACGCCGAGGGGGTGCCGGTGCTCGCGCCGGCCGACGACGAGCAGGGCGGCCTGCCCGGCCGCTTCCAGCAGGTGCTGGGCCGCGGAGCCGGTCGTCAGCCACTCGTCGACCTCCACCGCCGGCATCCGCTCCCGCCAGGGGCGCAGCACCTCGGCCAGCGCGCTGCCGCCCCGCGGCTCCGGCTGCCCGTCGCCGACCTGCACGATCCGCAGTACCGCGGCGCGGGCGGCGGCGGCCTCGAAGGCGAGGGCGAGCAGCGGGTCGTAGGGCCGGGCGGGGCCGAGCCCGAGCACGACCGCCCCGTCCCCGTTCGCCGGTCCTGCCGGCCCTTCGTGGACGACCACCACCGGGCGGGGCGCATGCGTGGCCACCGCCAGGCTCACGGGCCCCAGCAGGAACCCCTGCAGGGTGCCGAGCTCCCGTGAGCCCAGCGCCAGCGCCTCCGCGTCCCGTGCGGCGTCGACGAGGGCCCTGACCGGCGGTTCCGTCACCCGGTCCACGTCGATCCGCAGGTCCGGGTGCGCCTCGGTGAGCCGTTCCTGGGCCACCTCGAGCCTGCTCTCGGCCCACTCCCGCTCGGCGGAGGCTCCGGGCGCGTCCCGTGTGGCGTCCGTCTGTACGTCCAGGACGTGCACGATGCGCAGCGGCACCCCGCGCAGCACGGCCTCCCGGCCCGCCCAGGCGGTAGCGGCCAGGCTCTCGGCGGAGCCGTCGAAGCCGACGGTCACCGGTCGCACCACGGGCCACCTCCCTGCACGGATACGCATGCGGATACGCATGCGCACGCGTATGCGTTCGTCTATGGCCAGACTGCCGTTTGTGCCGGTCCTGCGCATCCGGGGAGGGCGGCCGGCGCACCGGGCCGCGCTTGCTCATGGGTGGACGGGAAGGCCCATCCACTTCTCGCGGATCCTGATTGCGCGGTGCACGGTCTTTCTCCGCTTCCCCGCGTCTCTCACAGGGGCCTTCCCGTCACTTCCAGCACACCACGTAACGGCACTTCCCGCCAGGCCCCGGCCCTGTTCGCCGGGGGCGGGGGCTCACTCCGCGCGGTCCCGCCCCACCTCGTACTGGAGCAGGCGCGGCGAGGCCTCGAATCCGTGACGGGCGTACGCCGCAACCGCCCGGTCGCTGGAGTGCACCGTCACCCGTTCCAGGCCCAGATCGCGCGCCCACGACACCACCGCCTCGATCAGCTCGCCGCCCAGACCGCGGTCGCGTTCGTCCGGCATCACGTACACGCACTGCACGTCGCCCGAGGCCCGCTCGAACGCGCCCGGATGCGGGACGCGCCGGGCGGTCGCCAGCCACGCCATGCCGATGACCTTCTGGCCGCGGAGCAGCACCATGCACCGGTGCGAGGACTCGTTCTCCCGGGCCCAGGCCACGAACCGGGGCACGAACTCCTCCAGCGCGGTGTCGGGCGTTCCGTACAGCTCCTGCATCCAGCGCCAGCGGAGTCCGGCGACAGCGGCCAACTCGCCGTGCCGGACAGGGCGGATCGCGATGTCGTTCATGGCTTCATCCATGGTTCCATTCTTGAACAGGCCTGCTAAATTTCATACATGACTGTTCAGACTGCCCGGGGGAGCGGGGACGAGTCGTTCATCCAGGCCGCTCGTCGCAGACAACTGGTGCGGTGTGCCACCGAGTTGATCGCCGAGGTGGGGCTGGTGCGGGCATCGACCGTGCGTATCGCCGAGCGCGCCGGGGTGAGCCGTGGCGTGCTCACCTATCACTTCCGCGACCGGGCCGATCTGATCGAGCAGGTGGTGCAGTCGGTGTACGACATCGGTGCCGCGTTCCTGGTGCCCCGGATGCGGGTGGCCAGGACTCCGCGCGACATGCTGCTGACCTTCATCGGCGGCAGTGTCGAGCTGTACGCCGCCCACCCGGTCCAGATGACCGCGCTGACCGAGATCTACGCGGACAAGGACGGCGTGCCCCGGCCGCGTCACGAGCGGCACACCCGGGAAATGGCGGATCTGGCGGCCGTCATGCGCGCCGGTCAAGCACAGGGCCAGTTCCGGGAGTTCAACGTCGACATCATGTGCGCGACCCTCCGCGGCGCGCTGGACGCGGCACTGGCGCACATCGCAGCCGGCGGGCCCGTCGAGCCGTACGCGTCCGAACTGCGGGCCACCTTCGACGCCGCAACCACCGCCATCGGAACAACAGCAGCAACAACAAAGGGGGAGTCATGAGGTTACGCACGCTCGCCGCCGCCATTGCCGCGGCACTGGTCGCCCTGTCCGCTCCGGGCACGGCCCAGGCGGCCACGCCGCCGGCCGCACCGCTCACCGTGCGCGTGGACACCGGGCAGCTGCGCGGCGACGCCACCGCGACCACCCGGCACTTCTTCGGCGTGCCCTACGCGAAACCGCCCGTCGGCGCCCTGCGTTGGACGGCGCCACAGCCGGCGGCCCCGTGGACCGGCGTCCGCGAGGCCACCCGGCCCGGCAACCGGTGTGCGCAGACGGCCGCCGGGCCGGGGCAGCCCGCTTCGACGGACGAGGACTGCCTGTTCGTCAACGTCACCACGCCGCGCCGGATGGCGCCGGGCGCCCGGCTGCCCGTCATGGTGTGGTGGCACGGCGGCGGCTACACCGGCGGCGCCGGCAGCGACTACGGCGCCGACCGGCTCGCGGACCAGGGCAACGTCATCGTCGTGACGCTCAACTACCGGCTCGGCATCTTCGGTTACTTCGGCCTGCCGGGCCTGCCCGGATCCGGCAACTTCGGGCTGGAGGACCAGATCGCCGGTCTGCGGTGGGCCAAGCGCAACGCCGCCGCGTTCGGCGGCGACCCGCACAACATCACGGTCTTCGGCGAGTCGGCGGGCGGCATGTCGGCCTGTGCGCTGCTGACCTCGCCGCAGGCGCGGGGCCTGGTCGACAAGGCGGCCGTCTCGTCCGGGTCGTGCCTGCTGGACTGGCCGGCCGGCGGCGTGTTCCCGGGCGTGCCGGAGGAGACGCCGTACACCTCGCTGTCGCAGGATCAGGCGGACGGTGTCGCAGCCGCCCGCAGCAGCGGATGCCGCACGGACGTACTGGCCTGCATGCGGGCCAAGCCGGCCGCCGACCTGCTGCCGCACACCGCGGACTTCGCCGACCATCTCGCCTACGGCACCCCGGAGTTGCCGCTGAACCCGGCGACGGCGCTGCGGAAGGGGGTCTTCCTCCACGTGCCGGTGATCTCCGGGGGTAACCGGGACGAGGCGCGTTCGTACGTGGGCGGCGCCGTGCGGGCCGACCCGGCCCTGATCACCGCCGCGACCTACCCGGCGCTGCTGCGCACCGCCTTCGGGGCCGCCGCGGACCGGGTGGCGGCCCGATATCCGCTGTCGCGGTACGGGGGGTCGGCGCCGCTGGCGTGGGCCACCGTTGTCACCGATGCGTCGTGGGCGTGCCAGACGGCGGCGGCCGACCGGGACCTGGCCGCGCACACCACCGTGTATCCGTACGAGTTCGCCGATCCCGACGCCCCCAACGTGAACAGGATCGACGTTCCCGGGCTGCCCCAGGGGGCCGCGCACGCCACCGACCTGCCGTCGCTGTTCGACCTCGGCGGTCACTACCTGATGAAGACGAAGGCGCAGCAGGCGATGGCGGCGACGATGGTCGGGTACTGGAGCACGTTCGCCCGCACCGGGAACCCGAACCATCCCGGGGCGCCGCGGTGGGCTGCCGGGACGGACCGGGGCGCCGGCCAGATGCAGTTCGTGCCGGGCCGCGTCCGGGAGGCGGACGTGGCCGGCGAGCACGGGTGCGGATTCTGGTCGTCCGTAGGGAAGTTCAGCCCGCCCACGTCCAGTCGGTGACCTCCGGCAGGTCCGTCCCGTGCTCCCGGATCCAGGAGTGGTGGCGGTTGCGCGTGTCCTCCATCGCCTGCCGGACCGTGGCGGCGCGTACCGCCAGGCCCGGGACGCGGTCGATCACGTCCATGACCAGGCGGTAGCGGTCGAGGTCGTTGCGGACGACCATGTCGAAGGGCGTCGTCGTGGTGCCGATCTCCTTGTAGCCGCGCACGTGCAGGTGGTCGTGGCCGGTGCGGCGGTAGGCGAGGCGGTGGATGAGCCAGGGGTAGCCGTGGTAGGCGAAGACGACCGGCTTGTCGCGGGTGAACAGGGCGTCGTACTCCGCGTCGGTCATGCCGTGCGGGTGCTCCGCCGAGGGCAGCAGCCGGGCCAGGTCCACGACGTTGACGACGCGCACGGCCAGTCCGGGCAGCCGGTGGCGGACGAGCTGGGCGGCCGCCAGCACCTCCAGGGTGGGCACGTCACCGGCGCAGGCGAGGACGACGTCGGGTTCCCCGGTGCCGTTCTCGGTGCCGGCCCACTCCCAGACGCCGGCGCCGCGGGCGCAGTGCGCCCGCGCCTGCTCCAGGCCCAGCCAGTCGAAGCAGGGCTGCTTGCCCGCGACGACGACGTTGACGTAGTCGCGGCTGCGCAGCACGTGATCGGCCACCGCCAGCAGGGTGTTGGCGTCCGGCGGCAGGTAGACCCGTACGGCTTCGGGGCTCTTGTTGAGGATGTGGTCGATGAAGCCGGGGTCCTGGTGGGAGAAGCCGTTGTGGTCCTGGCGCCAGACGTGGGAGGTGAGCAGGTAGTTGAGGGAGGCGACGGGGCGCCGCCAGGGCAGGCGGCGGGAGACGCGCAGCCATTTGACGTGCTGGTTGACCATGGAGTCGACGATGTGGACGAACGCCTCGTAGCAGGAGAACAGGCCGTGCCGGCCGGTGAGCAGGTAGCCCTCCAGCCAGCCCTGGCAGGTGTGTTCGGAGAGGATCTCCATGACGCGGCCGTGCCGGTCGAGGTGTTCGTCGGTGGGGACCGTCGTGGCCTGCCAGGCCTTGCCGCTGGCGCGGTAGACGGCGTCGAGCCGGTTGGAGGCCGTCTCGTCGGGGCCGACCAGGCGGAAGTCCCGGCGCTCGCCGGTGGCCTCCATGACGTTCTCCAGCAACTCGCCCAGCACGCGTGTCGGTTCGTGCAGGGACGTGCCGGGCTTGTCGACGGGGACGGCGAAGCGTTCCAGCGGCGGCAGGGGCAGCTCGCGCAGCAGCAGGCCGCCGTTGGCGTGCGGTGTCGCGCCGAGCCGGCGCGTGCCCTCGGGGATGCAGGCGAGCACCTCGGGCCGGGGGCGTCCGTGCTCGTCGAAGAGCTCCTCCGGGCGGTACGAGCGCAGCCATGCCTCCAACTGCCGCAGGTGCTCGGGGTTCTCGCGGACGCCGGGCAGCGGCACCTGGTGCGCGCGCCAGGTGTCCTCGACGGGCAGGCCGTCGACCTCGGCGGGCCCGGTCCAGCCCTTGGGCGTGCGCAGCACGATCACCGGCCAGCGGGGGCGTTCGGTCACGCCCTCCTCCCGGGCGGTCCGCCGGAGCCGGTCGATCCGGTCGAGCGCGGTGTCCATCGCCTGGGCCAGGTCCCGGTGGACGAACACCGGGTCGTCGCCGGGCTCCGCGGTCACGTGGAGGGGCGCGTGGCCGTAGCCGCGCAGCAGTTCGTCCAGCTCGGGCTCGGGGAGGCGGGCGAGGACGGCCGGGTTGGCGATCTTGTAGCCGTTGAGGTGGAGGATCGGCAGGACGGCGCCGTCGTGCACGGGGTCGAGGAATTTGTTGGAGTGCCAGGACGCGGCCAGCGGTCCCGTCTCGGCCTCGCCGTCGCCGATGACGCAGGCGACGAGCAGGCCCGGGTTGTCGAAGGCGGCCCCGTAGGCGTGGGAGAGGGAGTAGCCCAGCTCCCCGCCCTCGTGGATCGAGCCGGGGGTCTCCGGGGCGACGTGGCTGGGCACGCCGCCGGGGAAGGAGAACTGCCGGAACAGCCGCTCCATGCCGGGTGCGTCACGGCTCACGTCCGGATACGTCTCCGAATAGGAGCCCTCCAGCCAGGAGTTGGCCAGCACCGCGGGCCCGCCGTGCCCGGGGCCCCAGACGCACAGCGCGTCCAGGCCGTGGGCGCGGATGGCGCGGTTGAGGTGGGTGTGGACCAGGTTGAGGCCCGGCGAGGTGCCCCAGTGGCCCAGCAGCCGGGGCTTGATGTGCTCGGGGCGCAGCGGCTGCGCCAGGAGCGGGTTGGCCATGAGGTAGATCTGCCCGACGGCCAGGTAGTTCGCGGCTCTCCAGTGTGCGTCCAGGGCCCGCAGCTCCTGGTCGGTGAGGGCGGTGGCCGGTTCCGGGGTCGTGACGTCGCGCATGACTGCCTCCGGGGGTCGCGGAGTCCGTCCGTTTTCTGCGAGCCTGGCGCCCGTGCGGGCCGTTGCACCAGGGCCCACCGGCCCATCGTGCGCGCCCGCTGTGCCCCTGTCGAATCGCGGGCAGCGCCCACGCGGCACAGGGCATCGTCGTCCGCTACGGGATCGCCGCCGCCCTGCTGGTCCCGGGGGCCTACCACCTGGTGCCGGTGACGGACCCGGTCGCGCCGCCCGGGCCCCTGGCCTTCCGGGCGCCGGCCCTCGCGGCCGTCCTGGTCGTCCTCGGCCTCGCCGCCGCGTTCTGGTTCCTGCGGCCGGTGAGCCCGCCGAAGCGCAGCGCGCCCGCCGCCGCGCCGCTGCCACCGGCCCGGCCGCCGGGCCGCGGCCCCCGGTGCATGATGGAAGGACGGGCGGAACAGAACCCGTGGGAGAAGAGCGGTTCCGTGATCACACGCATGCGCCTGCCGCACCGCCACCTGGCACCGCCGACGGAGCCCGGGCCGCCGCCCGAGGGACCGCGCAAGCGGCCCGCACCGGCGCCGCAGACGCCCCGCTGGTGGCTGTGGATCATGCCGTTCGTGCTGCTGGGCCTGCTGATCGCCCTGGCGACCTCGCGCGGCCTGACGGGCCCGTCCCGCAACCAGGTCTCCTACAGCGACTTCGTCGGCAAAGTCGGCGCCGGCCAGGTGCAGACCGTCGAGATCAACGACAAGGGCACGGTCGAGGGAACCCTCAAGAACGGCACGCACTTCACCACCCAGCTCCCCACCGCCCTCGGCTCCGGCGGCCTGGAACAGCAGCTGCAGGCCCAGCACGTGGGCATCTCCGCCGTGCAGAGCAGCAGCGGCAGCGTCTGGCCCTCCCTCCTGTTCGCCTTCCTGCCGCTGCTGCTCCTGGCCGCCTTCTTCTTCTGGGGCTTCCGCCGGGCGGCCGGATCGCTGTCCGGCGGCATCAGCGCCATCGGACGCTCCCGCGCGAAGATCATCGAAGCGGAGCGGCCGACCACGGGTTTCACCGACATCGCGGGCTACGACGGGGTCAAGCAGGAGATCAGCGAGGTGGTGGACTTCCTGCGGAACCCCGGCCGGTACGCCGCCGCCGGCGCCAAGGGGCCACGCGGCGTGATCATGGTCGGGCCGTCCGGCACCGGCAAGACGCTCTTCGCCCGGGCGGTCGCCGGGGAGGCCGACGTCCCCTTCCTGTCCGTGACCGGCTCGGCCTTCGTCGAGATGTTCGTCGGCGTCGGCGCGTCCCGGGTGCGCGACCTCTTCGACGAGGCCCGCAAGCGCGGGCCCTCGATCATCTTCATCGACGAGATCGACGCCGTCGGCGGACGCCGCGGCGGCGGCACCCGGCTCGGCGGCAACGACGAGCGCGAACAGACCCTCAACCAACTCCTCGCGGAAATGGACGGGTTCGACCAGAGCAGCGGCATCGTGGTGCTCGCCGCCACCAACCGCCCCGACGCCCTCGACCCCGCCCTGCTGCGGCCCGGACGCTTCGACCGGCAGGTCACCGTGCCCCTGCCCAACCAGGCCGAACGTGCGGCCATCCTCGCCGTCCACGCCCGCGGCAAGACCCTCGACCCCGGGGTCGACCTGGACACCGTGGCCCGCGCCACCCCCGGCTTCTCCGGCGCCGACCTCGCCAACCTCGTCAACGAGGCGGCCATCAACGCCGTCCGGGCCGACCGCGCGACCCTCACCCAGGGGGACCTGGACACCGCCCGCGACCGGGTGCTGCTCGGCCGGCGCGAGACCTCCAACGCCCTGCTCCCCGAGGAACGGCACTCCGTCGCCGTCCACGAGTCCGGCCACGCCCTCGTCGCCGCGCTGTGCGAACACGCCGACCCGGTCGCCAAGGTCACCATCCTCCCGGCCGGGGTGACCCTCGGCGTCACCGAGCAGCTGCCCGAGGCCGAACGGCACCTCTACAGCGAGAGCTACCTCACCGACCTGCTCGCCGTCCGCCTCGGCGGCCGGGCCGCCGAACTGGTCGTCTTCGGCGAGGGCTCGACCGGGGCGGCCAACGACCTGGCCGGCGCCACGGAGATCGCCACCCGCATGGTCCGCGAATTCGGCCTCTCCCCGGCCCTGGGCCCGGTCGGCTACGCCTCGTCCGCCCTGCAGTACCTCGGCGAACCGGCCGGCGAGGACCTGCTGCGCCGCCCCCCGTACTCCGAGCAGACCCAGCGCATCGTCGACGAGGAGGTCGCCCGCCTGATCCGGCACGCCGAGCAGCGCGCCCTGGACCTGCTCCGGGAGCACCGCGCCGCCCTCGACCGGCTCGCCGACCTCCTCGTCGCCCGCGAGACCATCGACGGCTCCGTGGTCGTCGACGTGCTGCGTCAGGAGCCGGGGGCGGACGGCCCCTGACGGGGGAGCCGCACCCGGAACGCCGTGTGCCCGGGCCTGCTGGTGACGCCGACGGTGCCGCCGTGCGCGGTGACGACGGCCTCGACGATCGCCAGGCCCAGACCGGTGCTGCCCGAGGCGCGCGAGCGGTTGTGATCGGCACGGGTGAACCGCTGGAAGACCTCGGGCTGCAGGGCCTCGGGGATGCCGGGGCCGTTGTCGGTCACCGTGAGCTCGGCGCCGGCCGGGGAGGCCGCGATGCGCAGCGTGACGTCGGTGCCGGAGGGTGTGTGCGTGCGGGCGTTGCCGAGGAGGTTGGCGATCACCTGGTGGAGGCGGTGCTCGTCGCCGGTCACCGTCACCGGCTCCTCGGGCAGGTCCAGCAGCCAGTGGTGACCGGGTGCGGCGACACGGGCGTCGTCGACGGCGTCGAGGGCGAGCCGGGTGAGGTCGGCGGCCTCCCGGGCCAGCGGCCGGCCGGCATCGAGCCGGGCCAGCAGCAACAGGTCGTCGACGAGGCCGCTCATGCGCTGCGTCTCGGACTGGATGCGCTGCAGCGCATGCCGGACCTCGCCGGGCACCGGCCCGGGATGGCGCAGCGCCAGCTCGGCGTGGGCGCGCACGGTGGCCACCGGGGTGCGCAGCTCGTGCCCGGCGTCGGCGGCGAAGTGCCGCAGCCGCTGCTCGCTCGCCTTCCGCCGGGCGAGGGCGTCGCCGACGTGCCCCAGCATGCGGTTCAGCGCGGCGCCCACCTGGCCGACCTCGGTGCGGGTGTCGGTGTCGGGAACGGGGTCCGGCATGGCGAACTCGCCGCTCGCCAGCGGGAGTTCGCTCACCTCGGCCGCGGTGGCGGCCACTCGCCGCAGCGGGCGCAGGGACAGCCTGACCCAGGCCGCGCCCGCCACCCCGGTGACGGCGAGGGCGGTGCCGAAGACCACGGCCTCGACCAGCTCCAGGCGGTGGACGGTCTCCTCCACCCGGTGCAGCGGCATGCCGGTGACCAGTACGTCGCCGTCGTCGCCGCGCACGGCCACGGCCCGGTAGGAGCCCAGTGCCGACAGCCGGATGCCGTGGCCGCGTCCGTCGCGGGGGAGGTCTGCCAGGGCGTTCCGGTCCGCGGCGGTGAGCGGCACGGCCTCGTCCGTCTGCTCGCGCACGACGGCGGCCGTGGTGGTCTCGCCGCGCGTCAGCCGGGCGCCGAAGGTGCCGTCGGACTGCCCCCGGGTGTCCGGCCGGTTGTCCCCGTCGGGATCCTCGTCGTGCTCCAGGCTGGCGGCGAACTTCCCTCCGGACGCCACGAGTTGCTGGTCCAGCCGGCCCACGAGGAAGGACTCCAGGGCCAGCGAGGTCGTCACCCCCACCGTGAGGGAGGCCAGCGCGAGCAGCAGCACCAGCCCGGCGGTGAGGCGGGCGCGCAGCGTCCGGGGCGCTCTCACGCAGCCTCCGGCTTGAGGACGTACCCGACCCCGCGCACCGTGTGGATCAGCGGGGTGCGCCCCGCGTCGACCTTCTTGCGCAGATAGCTGATGTACAGCTCCACGACGTGGGCGCGGCCGCCGAAGTCGTAGGCCCACACCCGGTCGAGGATGACGGCCTTCGACAGCACCCGGCGGGGGTTGCGCATCAGGAAGCGCAGCAGCTCGAACTCGGTGCGGGACAGCTCCACGGCCGTCCCCGCCCGGCTCACCTCGCGGGCCTCCTCGTCCATCACCAGATCCCCGACGACCAGCAGGCTGCCGCTCGGCTCGCGGGCCATGCCCGCCCGGCGCAGCAGCCCGCGCAGCCGGGCGAGGACCTCCTCCAGGCTGAACGGCTTCGTGACGTAGTCGTCGCCGCCCGCCGTGATCCCGGCGATACGGTCCTCGACGGCGTCGCGCGCCGTGAGGAAGAGGACGCACACCCCCTGCGCGTCCGCCCGCAGCTCGCGCAGCACGGCCAGGCCGTCCGTGTCGGGCAGCATCCAGTCCAGCACGACCGCGTCGGGCCGGAAGGAGCGTGCCGCGGCGACGGCGGACGCACCGTCCCCGGCGCTGCGCACCTCCCAGCCCTCGTAGCGCAGGGCCTGGCACAGGACGTCGGTGAGGTCGTGCTCGTCGTCGACCACGAGCACGCGGACGGGCCCGCCGTCGGGCCTGCACAGGGCGGGGGAGGGGGTGCGGTTCAGCATGGTGCGCCCAGCATTCCGCATCGTTCTGTGCGCCGGGGGCCGGAAACCTGTGGATTCCTTCTGAGTATCTTCTCCGGCCCCCGGTTCAGAGGGTTCTGAGAAGAAGCGCTGCGAGGCTTTCCCCCGTCCACCGGAGAAGGTCCGGAGAAGGGAGGCCACGTGGCCATCAGTACGGACGGGGGCCGGGTCGCGGCACGGCGGGCACGGGCCGTGCGCCGCCGCGCCCGGGTGACCGCGGCGCCGGCCCAGCTGGGTATCTGGGCCGGCGCCGCGGCCGTGCTCGGACTGTGGTGGAGCAACACCGCGACCGTCGTCGGAACCGCGGGCTGGCTCACCGGCGCCGGACGGATCACCGGCCTGCTCGCGGGGTACGCCTGCGCGGTGCTGCTCGTGCTCATGGCACGGGTGCCCGCGCTGGACCGCGGCGTCGGCACGGACCGGCTCGCCCGCTGGCACGCCGCCGGCGGCCGCTACACGGTCTTCCTCGCGCTCGCGCACACCCTGCTGATCATCTGGGGGTACACGCTGACCGCGCACACGGGCGTCGTCGGCGAGACCACCACGCTCGTGCTGGACTACCCGGACCTGCTCAAGGGCACCGTGGGATTCCTGCTGCTCGTGGTGACCGGCATCGTCTCGGCCCGGGCCGCACGGCGCAGGATGAGCTACGAGGCCTGGCACTTCCTGCACTTCGCGGCCTATCTCGCGATCTTCCTGGTCTTCGGGCACCAGTTGGCCAACGGCGCGGACTTCGTCGGCGACACCTCCGCCCAGCTCGCCTGGTACGCGCTGTACTTGGGGGCCGCGGGACTGCTGGTGTGGTACCGCTTCGTGGTGCCCGTCCGGCGCGGGATGCGCCACCGGCTGCGGGTGGCCGAGGTGCGCACCGAGGCGCCCGGCGTCGTCTCGGTGTACATGACGGGCGAGCGCCTCGATGAACTCGCCGCCGAGCCGGGGCAGTTCTTCCGCTGGCGCTTCCTGGCCCCGGGCCTGTGGTGGACCGCGAACCCCTACTCGCTCTCCGCGCCGGCCCATCCGCACTGGCTGCGCATCACGGTGAAGGCCGCCGGACGGCACAGCGCGGCCGTGGCCCGGCTGGCCCCCGGCACCCGGGTCCGGGCGGAGGGCCCCTACGGCGGGTTCACCGCCGCCCGCCGGACCGCCCGCAAGAGCCTGCTGGTCGCCGGGGGTGTCGGCATCACCCCGCTGCGCACGCTCTTCGAGACGCTGCCCGGCGAGGTCACGCTCGTCTACCGGGCCCGCCGCCCCGAGGACCTCGCGCTGCGCGGCGAACTGGACGCGATAGCCGCCTCCCGCGGGGCCCGGGTCCTGTACTCGGTCGGCGACCCGGCGGCGCACGGCTTCCCCTATCTTCCCCTCACCTCCGACTCCCTGCTCCGGCTGCTGCCGGACCTGGCCGAGCACGACGTCTACCTGTGCGGTCCGCCCGGCATGACGGAGACGGTGCTGCGCGCCCTGCGGGGCGCGGGAGTTCCGGGCCGCCGCATCCACCACGAGTCGTTCGCGTTCTGACGCGAACGGCCGGAGAAATGAAGAGGAGTCCGAGCGTGCGCCGAGCCGCCGTCACCACGCTGTCGACCGTCGCGGGTGTCGTCCTGCTGCTGTCGCTCAAGCCGCATCAGAGCGCGCCGCCGCCCCTCGCCGCGGCACACCGGCCGGCGTCTCCGTCCACCCATGCCCCGTCGGGCAGCCGGACGGGCACCTTCACCGGGGACGTGATCGACACCGAGTACGGTCCCGTGCAGATCGCGGTCACCCTCCAGCAAGGCAGGCTGACCGGCGTCAAGGCGCTCCAGGTGCCTTCCGACCGGGGCCGGAGCCGGGAGATCTCCTCCTACGCCGTGCCCCGGCTGACCCAGGAGGCGCTGGGCGCACAGGGTGCGCAGATCGACGCCGTCTCCGGGGCCAGCTACACCAGCGAGGGCTACGTCCAGTCCCTGCAGAGCGCATTGGACAAGGCCGGTGCCTGAACCGGTGCGCGGACTGCGCCACGTCGAGCACGTCATGGGCACGGTGTTCTCCTTCGACATCCGTGACCCGGCCACCCCGGCGGTCACCGCGGCCCTGCAGCAGGCCGTCGCGTGGCTCCATCACGTCGACGCCCTCTTCTCCACCTACCGGCCGGACAGCGCCGTCAGCCGCCTGGCCCGCGGCGAGACCACCGTCGAGCGCTGCCCGGCCGAGGTGGGCGAGGTGCTGCGGCTGTGCGCGGAGGCGGAGCGCAGGACGCAGGGCTGGTTCAGCGCCACGCACAGCGGGGTGCTCGATCCCACCGGGCTCGTCAAGGGCTGGGCGGTCGAGCGGGCCTCGGAGCTGCTGTACGCGGCCGGGGCGCGCAACACCTGCGTCAACGGCGGGGGAGACGTCCGGCTCCGGGGCGAGGGTGCGCCCGGTGCTCCCTGGCGCGTCGGCATCGCGAACCCGGCCCGGCCGGGGGAGCTGCTGACGATGGTCGCGGGGCGGGATCTGGCGGTGGCCACGTCGGGGACGGCGGAGCGCGGCTGCCACATCGTCGATCCCCGGACCGGCCGCCCGGCCTGTGCCCTGCTCTCGGCCACGGTGACCGGTCCGTCTTTGACCTGGGCCGATGTCTACGCCACGGCGGCCTTCGCGAGGGGCGAGGCCGCCCGGGGGCGGATCTCCGGCTTCGAGGGCTACGACGTGATGACCGTCTCACCGGCCGGGGAGGCCTGGGCGAATGCGGGTTTTCCGCACATTGCCGATGCCGTTCGCACCCAAGGCGCGTAGACCGTTACCGCGCGTAACGTGTCCGGAAAAACAAATTCCCTTGAACTCTTGACGGGGTACTTACGCGCCTCACACCATTCAGCGCATGAGTCATCGGACCGGAATCGGCACTGCCGCTTCCCTTTTCTGATGGCTCTCTTCCGGGGGCGATGTTCCATCGCCCGCCCCGGCGTCGCCAGCCGGGACCGGACACCGAGCGGTCACGTACTCCGTGGCCGATCCCCACGACGGCGTCGTACCGCTCGGTCCTGCCCCCCTCAGCGAAGGCGAAGACACCTATGAGTGACCGCACGCTCACTGCGGCCGACCCCCAGCCCGGCACAGCCGCCCCGGCAGCGACGACCCCGCACGTCGACGCCGGCGACGCGGGCTACAGCAAGGACCTCAAGTCCCGCCACGTCAACATGATCGCCATCGGCGGCGCGATCGGCACCGGCCTCTTCCTCGGCGCCGGTGGCCGCCTCCACACCGCGGGACCCTCGCTCTTCATCGCCTACGCGGTGTGCGGGCTCTTCGCCTTCTTCGTCGTCCGGGCGCTCGGCGAGCTCGTGCTGCACCGGCCGTCCTCGGGCGCGTTCGTCTCCTACGCCCGTGAATTCATGGGCGAGAAGGGCGCGTTCACGGCCGGCTGGCTCTACTTCCTCAACTGGGCCACCACCGGCATCGCCGACATCACGGCCGTCGCCACCTACACGCACTACTGGCACATGTTCAGCGACATCCCGCAGTGGGTGCTCGCGCTGATAGCCCTCGCGATCGTGCTCACCGTGAACCTCATCTCGGTGAAGTACTTCGGCGAGATGGAGTTCTGGTTCGCGATCGTCAAGGTCAGCGCGCTCGTGATCTTCATGGTCATCGGCATCGTCCTGCTGACGACCCAGCACGACATCGGCGGCAACGCCCCGGGCCTGTCGAACATCCTCGACCACGGCGGCATCTTCCCGGCCGGCGTGATGCCGATGCTCTTCGTCGTCCAGGGCGTCGTCTTCGCCTACGCCTCGGTCGAGCTGTGCGGCGTCGCCGCGGGCGAGACCGAGAACCCCGAGAAGATCATGCCCAAGGCGATCAACTCGATCATGTGGCGCGTCGGCATCTTCTACGTCGGCTCGGTCGTCCTGCTGGCGCTGCTGCTGCCGTACACGGCCTTCCACGCCGGCGAGAGCCCCTTCGTCACCGTCCTGTCGAAGATCGGCGTCCCGTACGCGGCCGGCGTGATGAACCTCGTCGTCCTCACCGCCGCGCTCTCCAGCCTCAACTCCGGCCTCTACTCCACCGGCCGCATCCTGCGCTCGATGGCCGTGGCCGGCTCGGCCCCGCGGTTCACCGCGAAGATGAACAAGGGCCAGGTGCCCTACGGCGGCATCCTGCTCACCGCCGGGTTCTGCGTCCTGGGCGTCGGCCTGAACTTCGTGGTCCCCGCGGACGCGTTCGAGATCGTGCTGAACTTCGCCGCGATCGGCATCATCGGCACCTGGGGCATGATCATGCTCTGCTCGCTGCTGTTCTGGCGGCGCTCGAAGCAGGGCCTGGTCGAGCGCCCCTCCTACCGACTGCCCTTCGCTCCCTACACCCAGATCGTCACGCTGGTCTTCCTGGCCTCCGTGATCGGCCTGATGGCGTCCCAGAAGGGCGCCGACCGCACCACCGTGCTGTGTCTGCCGCTGATCGCGGCGGCCCTGGTCGTCGGCTGGTTCGTGGCCCGCCGCCGCGTCGCCAGGACCAAGCAGGAGGCCGAGCTGAGCGCGGCCGAGAAGCTCTGAGCCTGCGGGCCTGAGTACCCGCTCATCCGGGCCGCCTGCCGACGGACATCCTCCGCCGGCAGGCGGCCCGTTTCGTTCGCGCCGCGGAACGGGCCGGGGTAGACATGGGGTATGGCCCGAAACCGGGGCCGCTCCTGGGGGCCTCTGGGCCGTCGGCTCGGTGGCCGGCGTCCCGGCCGCCGGCCTGAGCGGCCACAGCGGCGCCCGGGTTCCGGGGCGCCCGCGGGGCGGCGCCTGCGGTCGGTGGCGAGCGTCCGCAGCGTCGCCGGTCAGATGTTCGTGCTCCAGGTCCTCATCGTGCTGCTGCTGGTCGTCGCCGCCGTGACGACCCTGCTGCTGCAGGCCCGCAGCGACCGGCTCCAGGCCGCCCGCGGCCGCTCGCTCGCCGCCGCCGAGGCCTTCGCCCACGGCCCCGGCCTGGTGGCCGCGATGGATGGGCCCGACCCCGCCAAGGTGATCCAGCCCGCCGCCAAGGCCGCCTGGGAAGAAGGCGGAGTCGACTTCATCGTCGTGATGAACCGGGACGGCCTGCGCTACTCGCACCCCGACCCCGAACTGATCGGCAAGCACTTCGTCGGCACCATCGGCCCGTCCCTGCAGGGGAAGACCTACTTCGAGGAGGTCAACGGCCCCCTCGGCAAGGAACTGCAGGTCATCGTCCCCGTGAAGGACTCCCGCGGCGCCGTCGTCGGCCTGTGCTCCTCCGGCATCAAGATCAGCCGGGTGAGCAGCGCCGTCGACCAGCAGCTCCCCCTCCTCATCGGCGCCGGCGCCGCCGCCCTCGCCCTCGCCACCGCCGGCACCGCCCTGGTGAGCAGACGCCTGCGACGGCAGACCCACGGCCTCGGCACGGCCGAGATGACCCGAATGTACGAACACCACGACGCCGTGCTGCACGCGGTGCGCGAGGGCGTCGTCATCGTCGGCGGCGACGGACGGGTGCTGCTGGCCAACGACGAGGCGCGCCGCCTGCTCGACCTGCCCCCGGACGTCGAGGGGCGGCACGTCTCCGGGCTCGGCCTCGACCCCCGGATGGCCGACCTCCTGGTCTCCCGCCGCGTGGCCACCGACGAGGTCGTCCCGGTGGGCAAGCGCCTCCTCGCCGTCAACAACCGGCCCACCGACCGCCGCGGCGGTCCGCCCGGCAGCGTCGCCACCCTGCGCGACACCACCGAACTGCGCTCCCTCGCCGGCAAGGCCGAGGTGGCCCGCAGCCGGCTGCGGCTGCTGTACGACGCCAGCATCGCGATCGGCACGACCCTGGATGTGACGAGCACCGCCGAGGAGCTGGCCGAGGTCGCCGCCCCCCGCTTCGCCGACTACGTCTCCGTCGACCTCGCCGAGGCCGTCCTGCGCGGCGAGGAACCCCGCACGGCCACCGGCGAGGCACCCGAGCTGCGCCGCGTCGCGCTCGGCGGCACCCCCGAGGACCACCCGCTGTACCGGGCGGGCGAACTGCACCGGTTCGCCGCGCCCACGCCGCAGGCCCAGGGCTTCCTCAGCGGGCATCCCGTGCTCGTCCCCTCCCTGGCCGACTCCAGCGGCTGGCGCACCCAGGAACCCTCCCGCACCCAGGAGATACTGGACTACGGCTTCCACTCCCTCATCACCGTCCCGCTGAAGGCGCGCGGCGTGCTGATGGGGATCGTCAACTTCTGGCGGACGCAGCACAGCGACGCCTTCGAGGACGAGGACATGTCGCTCGCCGAGGAGCTGGCGGCCCGTGCCGCGGTGTGCATCGACAACGCCCGCCGCTTCACCCGTGAACACGCCCTGGCCGTCACCCTGCAGCACAGCCTGCTGCCCCGTGGCCTGCCCGAACAGACCGCCCTCGACGCCGCCTACCGCTACCTGCCCGCCCAGGCCGGAGTGGGCGGCGACTGGTTCGACGTCATCCCGCTGCCCGGCGCCCGCGTCGCACTCGTCGTCGGCGACGTCGTCGGCCACGGCCTGCACGCCGCCGCCACCATGGGACGGCTGCGCACGGCCGTACAGAACTTCTCCTCCCTCGACCTGCCGCCCGACGAACTCCTCGGCCACCTCGACGAATTGGTGGGCCGCATCGACCAGGAGGCCGCCGACGTCCCGGACGAACCCGCCATCGCGGGCGCCACCTGCCTGTACGCCGTCTACGACCCGACCACCGGCATCTGCTCGATGGCCAGGGCCGGCCATCCGCTGCCCGCGCTCGTCCGGCCCGACGGCACCGTGGAGTTCCCTGAACTCCCCGGCGGACCGCCGCTCGGCCTGGGCGGACTGCCCTTCGAGTCCATGGAACTGCAGCTGCCGGAGGGCAGCAGCCTGGTGCTCTTCACCGACGGCCTGGTCGAGGACCGCGACCGCGACATCGACACCGGACTGGAGATCCTCCGCACCACCCTCGCCCACCCCGGCCGCCCCCCGCAGGAGATCTGCGACGCCGTGCTCGACGCCCTGATGCCCGAACGGCAGAGCGACGACATCGCCCTCCTCGTCGCCCGCACCCGCATCCTGGACGCCGACCGCAAGGCCGAATGGGAACTGCCCGCCGACCCCGCCGTCGTGGCCCAGGCCCGCGCCGACGTCACCCGCCAGCTCGCCGACTGGGGCCTGGACGAGGCGGTGTTCACCACCGAACTCATCCTCAGCGAGCTCATCACCAACGCCATCCGCCACGCCTCGGGACCGATCCGCGTACGGCTCATGCGCGACCGCTGCCTGATCTGCGAGGTCTCCGACACCAGCAGCACCTCCCCCCACCTGCGCTACGCCGCCGCGGAGGACGAGGGCGGCCGCGGCCTGTTCCTCGTCGCCCAGCTCGCCGACCGCTGGGGCACCCGCTACATCCCCGACGGCAAGATCATCTGGGCCGAGCTGCCCCTCGCCTGACCCGGTGGATACGGTGGTCCCACAGAAGGGGACGCCCGTACGGGGCGCCGGAACGAGGAGGCACCGTTGGGTGAGCCGGGGCGGGAGCAGGTGCGCTTACCGCAGCTGAGACTGGACGAACTGCTGGGGGAGCTGCAGGCCCGGCTGGACTCGGCCCGGGGCACCCGGGACCGCGTGCACAGCCTGCTGGAGGCCGTCCTCTCGGTGGGGCGCGAACTGGACCTGGAGCACGCACTGCGGAGCATCATCGAGGCGGCCGTCGTCCTCGTCGACGCCCAGTACGGCGCCCTGGGGGTGATCGGCCCCGACGGACGGCGGCTGACACAGTTCCTCACGGTCGGACTGACGGACGAACAGATCCGGGACATCGGGCCCTTCCCGTGCGGCCACGGCATCCTCGGCGAGCTCATCGGCAACCCCGAACCGCTGCGCCTGACGAAGCTCTCCGAGCACCCCGCCTCGTACGGCTTCCCGCCCAACCACCCGCCGATGCACAGCTTCATGGGCGTCCCGATCCGCGTCCGCGAACAGGTCTTCGGCAACCTCTACCTGACGGAGAAGCACGGGGGCGCCGAGTTCGAGGACGAGGACGAGGCGGTGCTGGCCACCCTCGCCGTGGCCGCCGGCGTCGCGATCGACAACGCCCGCCTGTACGAGGAGTCCACACGGCGCGAACGCTGGCTGCGGGCGAGCGGACAGGTCACCACGAGCCTGATGTCCGGCAGCCCGCGCGCGGCGGTCACGGCGCTGATCGCCGAGCTGGCCCAGGAGATCACCGGGGCCGAACTGGCCACGTTCTCCGTCCCGTCGGCCACCGGCGACGCCGTGACCGTCGAAGTCGCCCTCGGCGCGCACGCGGAGGAACTGCTGGGACTGGTGCTGCCGGCCGAGGGCACGCTGGCGGGCGTGGCACTGCAGGGCGGCGAGCCCGCCTGCAGCCGTGACATCGCCGAGGACCTGCGCGTGACCGCGGCGCCCCCGCGGTTCACCGGCATGGGCCCCGCCGTGGCCGTGCCGGTGATGTCCGGCGGCTCGGTGCGCGGACTGCTGTTCCTGGCGCGCGACCACGGCCGCCCGGAGTTCTCCCGCGCCGAGACCGAGCCGCTGCTCGCCTTCGCCGGCCAGGCGGCGCTGGCCATGGAACTGGCCGACCGGCGGGCGGACGCCGAGCAGCTGGCCCTGCTGGAGGACCGCGACCGCATCGCCCGCGACCTGCACGACCTGGCGATCCAGCGGCTGTTCGCCACGGGGATGACGCTGCAGAGCGCCGACCGCTTCATCGACCACCCCGAGGCGTCGGAGCGGGTGGAGCGCGCGGTCGACGACCTGGACGAGACCATAAAGATCATCCGGTCGACCATCTTCGGCCTGCGGTCCCGGCAGACCGCACCGCAGCACGGGCTGCGCACCCGCGTGGTACGGGCGGTGGGGGAGGCGGCGCCGCTGCTCGGCTGCGCGCCGAGCCTGCGGATGGAGGGCCTGCTGGACACCGGGGTGCCGCGCCCGGCCGTGGACGACGTGGTCGCGGCCCTGGGCGAGGCCCTGGCCAACGTGGCGCGGCACGCGCATGCGGGCTCGGTGGACGTGGCCGTGGTCAACGACGGTGCACACCTGGTGCTGACCGTGACCGACGACGGCGTCGGCATCCGCCCGGACGGCCGCCGCAGCGGCCTGCGCAACCTGGCGGAGCGGGCGGAACGGCACGGGGGAGCAATGGAGCTGGGGACGCCGCAGGGTGGTGGAACGCTGTTGACGTGGCGGATCCCGCTGGGCTGAGTGGACGCGCCCCGTAAGGGGCGCGGGGCACTGCGCCCTCCAAGACAACCCGCAGTCAGCGAAGCGCCTCACTGGCGATAACGGCAGCCTGAATCCGCCGCTCGACCCCCAGCTTCGCCAGCAACCGGGAAATGTGATTCTTCACGGTCTTCTCCGAGAGGAAAAGCCGCTGCCCGATCTGACGGTTCGTCAACCCTTCCCCGATCAGGGCGAGAATGTCCCGCTCCCGGGGCGACAGCCCGGCCACCCGCTCGTCCTGCGGCGAGGAGCCCTGCTCCTCGCCGCGCAGGCTGTTCATCAGCCGCGCGGTGGTGGCCGGGTCGAGCATGGACTGCCCGGACGCGACGGTGCGGATGGCCGCGACCAGGTCGGCGCCCTTGATCTGCTTGAGGACGTAGCCGGCCGCCCCGGCCATGACGGCGTCCATCAGCGCGTCGTCGTCGTCGAACGACGTGAGCATCAGGCACGCGAGATCCGGCATCCGCGACCGCAGCTCCCGGCAGACGGAGATGCCGTCCCCGTCGGGCAGCCGCACGTCCAGCACGGCCACGTCGGGGCGCAGCGCCGGGCCGCGGGTGAGGGCCTGGTCGATGGTGCCCGCCTCGCCGACCACCGAGATGTCGGCCTCGCCGTCCAGGAGATCCTGGATGCCCCGCCGGACGACCTCGTGGTCGTCCAGCAGGAACACCCGGATGGGCCGCTCCTGGGAGAACGTCCTTGACTGATCCACTACCGGCTCCCTGCTCGACGTCGGCGCCCGTCCCGGGGCGCTCTTCCGATCATGATCCCCCGAGCCTGCAGCATGCCATGGGCCGAACGGCCCATAACCGGCTGACCTGCACCGTCGCCCCGCCCGTCGCATCCGGCCCGGACCGGTGCGATGGTGCAGACAGAGGGAACTTCCCAGGAGAGGGGACTTCCCACGAGGCGAGGCGGTGGGGACGATGGCGCTTCCCCTGGTCGTGGGTGTGGACGGATCCGACGGCAGTCTCGCGGCGCTGGACTGGGCCGTGGACGAGGCGGCCCGCCGGGAGGTCCCCCTGCGCGTGGTCCACGCGTCGCTGTGGGAGCGCTACGAGGCCTCGGCGCCCGCCTTCGGCCCCGATCGCCCCGAGGACTCCGGCATGGCGGACCAGGTCGTCGCGGCCGCCCGGCACCGCGCCGAGCTGCGCGCCCCGGACGTCGCCGTGGACGTCGCGATCGTCCCCGACGACGCGGTGAGCGCCCTGCTGGAGGAGGCGCACCAGGCCGCCGCCCTGGTCGCCGGGGCCTCGGGCCGCGGAGCCCTGGCCGGGCTGCTGCTGGGCTCGGTGGGCCTCTCGCTGGCGGGCCGTGCCCACTGTCCGGTGGTCGTGGTGCGCGGCGCCCGGCGCACCGTCCGCGGCGAGTGCGGACGGGTCCTGGTCGGCGTGGGCGACGCCGAGGAGTGCACGGCCGCCGTGCGGTTCGCGCTGTACGAGGCCGGGCTGCGGCACTGCGAGCTGGAGGCGGTCCGGGCCTGGCGCTGCTCCCGGCACCCCGCCGGGGACGACTCGGCGCACCGCAACGAGGAACGGGCCCTGGGCGCCCTGAACGAGGTCCTGGAGGGGCCGGTCCGCGAGTACCCGGCCGTCCCCGTGCGGCGCACGACGGCCGAGGGGCCCGCGCACAAGGTGCTGGTCGAGGCCTCGGCCACGGCGGACCTGCTGGTCGTCGGCGCCGTGCGGCACCGCAGCCGGGTGGGCTTCCAGCTGGGCCGGGTCAGCCACGCGGTGCTCCACCACGCGGCGTGCCCGGTGGCCGTGGTGCCGCACGAATGAAGGGGGTCAGGACGTCGACTCGGCCTGTTCGTACGCGGCCTTGGCCTCGTCCCCGAAGTACGGCCCGAACATCGTGTCGGGCAGGAACGTGTAGCCGAAGCTGTTCACCGAGGACTGCAGGCCCGTGCCCGCGGACTCGTCGAAGGACGTGAACCAGGGTCCGCCGCTGGAGCCGGCCGTCATGTTGCAGCCGAGCCCGTGGTCCTTGGTGAGGAGGAAGTCCTGGGACGAATCCCCGCTGCAGTGGATGAGTTTGGTGCCGTCGTAGGGTGCCGCGGCGGGGAAGCCGAAGGAGTACATGGGCTTGTTGTAGCCGCCGTTGAACTCCAGGCCCTGTGCTCCGACGACATCGGTGAGCTTCTTGCCGTCGAGCGGGGCGACGACGGCGAGGCCGACGTCGTAGTTCATGTCCTCGCCGGCCGACCACTGCGGCGTGGACAGCGTCTTGGTGGCCGTCCAGGTGCCGTAGGGTGCCTGGCCGTCGTGGTAGCCGGGGACGAAGGTCCAGTTGGTGTGCCAGCTGCCCTGGTACTTGACGCAGTGCCCGGCGGTGATCACGGTGCTGGCGTTCTTGCTGGTGATGGCGTCGCCCGAGCAGGATGCGGTGCGGCCCTGGAAGGTGAAGAACACCCGGCCCGAGGTCTTGGCCACGGCGCCGCCGCCGGTCCAAGGGCCTCCGGACTGCGGGAAGGACTTCACGTGCACCGAGGGCCGGGTGGGCGCGACGGTGGTGTGCGCGCCGCGGTGCTGCGGGGTCTTCAGGGCGCCCGGGCCGGCCGTGATCAGGTCGAGCGGGGTGGCCGTGCGCATCCGTTCGGGGGTCCAGAAGGCGGCGGAGGCGGGGGCCGCGGCGGCGTCGGCGGTGGTGGCCTGGACGCCTGTGCCGACCAGGGCGCCGGCGGCGAGAAGGATGCCGGCGGTGGTGCGGGGGGAATGTCTCACGCGAACTCCTTCTGCCGTGGGGGTCCGTGCCGTGGCACGGGCAGAAGGGTCAGGGATTGGCAGGGTCGCGTCAATAAATGCGAGGGGTGTGGCGGCGATTACCGGTCAATTCGTGCCGCGCCCCGAAGGGGTGCGGGGAACTGCGCGACCGGCCACGGGCAACCCGCAGCTGCCGGACCGCACTTCCGGAGCGGAGCGCCTACGCCGCCGTCGCCGCCGGTGCGCTCGGCGCGAGATGCGAGGTGAACCAGTCGCAGGCGAGCTCCGCCACGGCGTCCAGCGTCCCCGGCTCCTCGAAGAGATGCGTGGCACCCGGCACCACCGTCAACTGATGCTCGCAGCGCAGCTGTTGGGCGGCCTGCCGGTTGAGGTCCAGGACGGTCTCGTCCCGGCCGCCCACGATGAGCAGCGTCGGCGCGCGCACCAGGCCCAGCCGGGACCCGGCGAGGTCGGGGCGGCCGCCGCGGGAGACCACCGCGGCGATGTCCGCGGCGTCCGCGGCCGCCCACAGCGCCGCCGCGGCGCCCGTACTCGCGCCGAAGTAGCACAGCGGCAGGGACTCCCGCCGCAGCCATTCCGACACCTGCGCGAGCCGGCGCGCCAGCGGCTCGATGGCGAACACGTTGGCCCGGTCCGCCTCCTCCTGCGGCGTGAGGAGGTCGAACAGGAGCGTGCCCAGCCCCGCCGCATTGAGCGACTGTGCCACCGCACGGTTGCGCGGGCTCATCCGGCTGCTGCCGCTGCCGTGGGCGAAGACGACGATGCCGGGCGCCCCGGCGGGCAGCGCCAGGTCGCCGGCGAGCGTGAACGCACCGCCCTCGACCGGCACTTCGACGGGCACACTGTGCACCGGATCGTCACCGGTCCCGGACCGCGCCGTGGCGCGGTTGCGCCGCAGCAGCTCGACGACCTCCTCGTCCTCGGTCTGGGAGAAGTCGCGATACCACTCGCCGACGGCCGAGAACAGGGCGGGCGTGAACGGGCAGATCAGCTCGTCCACCTCCGCAGTGAGCACGGCCACCGCGTCCGGCGGCGCCACCGGCGCCGCCAGCACCACCCGCGCCGCGCCCTGCGCCCTGGCCACACGGCAGGCCGCCGACGCCGTCGACCCCGTCGCGATCCCGTCGTCCACGACGACCGCCGTACGCCCCTGCAGCGGGATCCGCTGCCGCCCGCCGCGGAAGCGCCGGGCCTGCTCCGCGAGCGCCGCCTCCTCGCTGCGCTCGACCTCGGCGAGGTCGTCCTCGTCCACCCGGCTCATCCGGACGATGTCCTCGCGGACGACCTTGATCCCGCCCTCGCCGATGGCGCCGAACCCCAGCTCCCGGTGGAAGGGCACACCGAGCTTGCGGACGAGGATCACGTCCAGCGGGGCACCGAGCACGGCCGCGACCTCGAAGGCCACGGGCACGCCGCCGCGGGGCAGGCCCAGCACCACCGGATGTTCGCTGCGCAGATGCCCCAGCCGCTCGGCGAGCTGCCGGCCGGCATCCACTCGGTCCGTGAATCGCATGCTGCACCTCCGGTACGGAGGGCGGGGGACGCTCCTGTTACCAATATGCGCAGGGTCCCGGGGGATCGTCCACGGCGGCGTCAGCCCCCGCCACCGCTCTCCAGCGCCGCGCGCACCCGCGCCGCCACCTGCGCCGCCTCCTCGTCCGAGGCGTAGCGCGTGCGGGGCCAGAAGAAGCCCCGCAGGCCGTCCTTGCGGTTGCGCGGCACCACGTGCACGTGGAAGTGCGGCACGGACTGGCTGATGCGGTTGTTGGCGGCGACGAACGACCCCGCCGCGCCCATGCCCCGCTCCACCGCCCCGGCGACCCGCTGCACCCGGGTGAAGAACGGGCCCACCTCCGCTGCCGGCAGGTCGGTGAGCGTCTCGGCGTGCCGCCGCGGCACGACCAGCACATGCCCGGGGAAGAGCGGCCGGGCGTCCAGGAACGCCACGGCCGTCTCGTCCTCCAGAACCAGGTGGGCGGCCTGCCCGCCCGTCGCGATGGCGCAGAAGATGCAGTTCACGGCACCAGCGTGACGGATCCCGCCCCCTGGGGCAGGGATCCCCCATGCCCCTGCTCGTCGGAACCTCGGGATGGCAGTACACGGACTGGCGCGGCGACCTCTACCCCGACGGCTGCCCGCAGCGGCTGTGGCTGGAGGAGTACGCCCGGAACTTCGCGACCGTCGAGAACAACAACGCCTTCTACCGGCTGCCCTCGCCCGAGACCTTCGCCGCGTGGCGCGACCGCACCCCGCAGGGGTTCGTCATGGCGGTCAAGGCCAGCCGCTACCTCACCCACATCAAGCGCCTGCACGACCCGGAGGAGCCCGTGCAGCGCCTGATGCGGCACGCCGACGGCCTGGGCGACCGGCTCGGGCCCGTCCTCCTGCAGCTCCCGCCCACGCTCAAGGCCGACGCGGGTCTGCTGCACGCCGCACTGGCCTGCTTCCCCGCCGGCACCCGCGTCGCCGTGGAACCCCGGCACGACTCCTGGTGGACCGACGAGGTCCGCTCCCTCCTGGAGCAGCACCACGCCGCCCTGTGCTGGGCCGACCACGACTCCCGCCCGGTGACCCCGCTGTGGCGCACGGCCGGCTGGGGCTACGTGCGCTTCCACTGCGGCCGCGCCCGCCCCTGGCCGCGCTACGGGGCCCGGGCGCTCGCCAGTTGGGCCCGCCGCATCGCCGACGCCTGGCCCGACCGGGCCGACGTGTACGCCTACTTCAACAACGACCCCGGCGCGGCCGCCGTCCACGACGCCGTCACCTTCGCCCGCGCCGCCGCCCGGCTGGGGCGCACGGTCAGCCGCACCCCGGACGGGAGTTGAGGCACCCGCATGGCGCCCGTCTCCACACCGTGGCCGCGGTACGTGCGGTTCGCTCCCGGCGTGCTGATCGCGGCCGGGCTGGCCTGGAACGCGTTCTCGCCCGCGAACTACTGGGGCGACCCGATGATGGCCGCGGCCTGCGTGGTCGCAGGTGCCCTGCTGTCGCTGCGGCACACGGCCGCCGTCGGCGCGGTCATCGTGGCGGGCGCGCTGCTGCTGACCGTCAAGGACGGCTACCTGGGCCACACCCCGGGCTGGCTCGAACTCGCCAACACCGTCTTCGCCGCCCTGATCGGCCTCGGCGTCAACCGCGTGATCGCCCGCCACGGGCGCCGCCTGGACGTGGTGCGCTCGGTGGCCGAGGCCGCCCAGCAGGCGGTCCTCCCCGTCCCGCCGTCCCGGATCGGCCCGCTGGCCGTCGCCGCCTGCTACCGCACCGCCCAGACCGAGGCGCAGATCGGCGGCGACGCGTACGCGGTGCAGCGCTCGCCGTTCGGCACCCGGGTGCTCATCGCGGACGTACGCGGCAAGGGGATGAGCGCGGTCGGCGCGGTGGCCCTCCTCCTGGGCGCCTTCCGGGAGGCCGCCGCCACCGCCCCCGACCTGGCCGGCCTCGCCGACCGCCTCGAACAGGCGATCCTGCGGGAGGTCGAGGACCGCAGCGAGGAACTGCGCATGGAGGGCTTCATCACGGCCCTGCTGGGCGAGTTCACCCAGGACGGCGACAGGCTCTCCCTCCTCAACTGCGGCCACCCGGCCGCCTACCTCTGCCCTGGCACCGGCGCCGCGGTCCGCCCGCTGGCCCCGCACGACGTCGGCCTCCCCCTGGGCATGAGCCCGCTGGGCGTCCCCCGCCCGGGCCCCGACTCCTGGACGTTCCGGGCCGGCGACACGCTGCTGCTGGTGACGGACGGGGTGACGGAGGCGAGGGACACCGCCGGGGTGTTCTACGACCCGGCGGCGCGCCTGGCGGGGCTCGGCCCGTTCGGCGGGCCGGGGGAGGCCGTCGACGCGCTGGTCGCCGACGTGGAGCGGTGGACCGGGGGGCCGCGGGACGACGACATGGCGATCCTGGCGGTGCGGCGGGAGGGACCGGAATGACCCGCCGACACCCGAGTGGCGGCGCTCGGGATGCGGAGTAGCGTGGTTCGTGTCTGGATGCGCGACCCGCATCCTGCGGGACGCGCGTGGACCCGCACTAGATTTCGATTGGGTCGACATCATGACTCCCGCAGACACTCCAACGCGCAAGCGCAGACGCCGCGTTGCTGCCTTGCTGTTGGCTGCCGGCACCGCCGCTGCGGTCCCCGCCGTGGGCGGGTGGTGCGGTGGTGGCCATGGGCACGGTGAACATGCCCACGGACACCGGCACGGCATGGTCGCGATGGCCCCGGTCATGGCCCCCTCCATGGGCATGGCCACGGTACCTGCGACCCCCATGACGGCGAACGCACCGGCGGCGGGCGCCAATCACGTGACGATCGCCGGCTTCGCGTACTCGCCGTCGACGCTCACCGTCACCAAGGGCACCACGGTGACCTGGACCAACAACGACTCGGCACCGCACACGGTGACCGGCTCGGGCGGTCTGAACTCGCCGACGCTCCGCAATGGCGGTACCTACAACTTCAAGTTCAACTCGGCCGGTACGTTCAGCTATTACTGCACGTTCCACCCGTACATGCACGGCACGGTTGTCGTGAAGTGAAGTGAGGAGCGACAGGCAGCCCCTGCGGCGAGCGCCGCGGGGGCTGTTGCTGCCGGTCAGGCCGGGTGCAGGGGCCGTCCGCAGTGCAGGTTCCAGCGCCCGGCGCGGCCGCTGAGGGTGGTCAGGGACAGCGGGTGGACGTCGAGCCGCCAGAAGACGGCCGGCGGCAGGCCGAGCGCGTGCACGACGGCCGCCCGGATCACGGCGGGTTCGGCGACGGCGAGGACCCGGCCGCTCTCGCCGCCCCGGCCGTCGAGCCAGGCGCCGATCCGCGCGGTGAGCGCCGCCGCCGACTCGCCGCCATGGGGAGCCGCGGCGGGGTCCGACAGCCAGGCGGCCACGTCGTGGGGGGCGGAGGCGGCCACCTCGCCCAGCGTCCGGCCCGCCCACGTCCCGACGTCCAGGTCGCGCAGGTCCGTTGCCGGCTCCGCGTCCAGGCCGAGAGCGGCGGCCGTCTCGCGGCAGCGTGCCGCCGGGGCGTACAGGTGCCGGTCGGCAGCGGGCAGCGCGGCCACTGCCGCGCGGGCCTGCTGCAGCCCGGTGGCGTCCAGGGATGCACCGTCGTCGAACCGGGCGTTCCGCAGGGCGGGGTTGGCCGCCGGTGACACGAACATCACGCGCACAGTCATGCTGGGTTCTCCCGACTCGGGGCAGGGACGGGCGCGAGTATGCCGTACGCCGTAGGCAGACCGGCCAGCACGCGGTACGGTCACGTGGACATGACGACGGGGGAACGGAAGCCGGTGGGAATCCGGCACGGTCGCGCCACTGTATCCGGTCATTGTCCGCGAAACCGCGGTCAGGGCAAGGGAGTCAGACCCGCACCTCGTCGTCCGGACCCGTGAGACGGGACGCGTGTTTCCCCAGGAGGTTTCGTCATGGCACACTCCGCCGCTGCACCGGTGGTCACCCCCATATCCCTGAAGACCCTTGCCCCGTGGGCGGTCTTCTTCGGCATCCTGATGCTGATCCTGCTGTACTTCGTCGGCGCCGAACAGGGCGCCACCTCGGTCTTCTCCGGCGCCGGCGTGCACGAGTGGGTGCACGACGGACGCCACCTGCTCGGCTTCCCCTGCCACTGACGAGGGCAGGGGGACGTCTCGTGAATCCCGTATCCGTACGGGCGTTGCTCGTCAGAGGCATGCTCGCCGGGCTCGCCGCCGGGGTCCTCGCGCTCGTGGTGGCGTATCTGATGGGCGAGCCGCACGTGGACGCGGCCATCGCCTTCGAGCAGGCCCACACCCACGAACACGGCGACGAACTGGTCAGCCGGAGCCTGCAGTCGACGGCAGGCCTGGCCACCGGAGTCCTCGTCTACGGCGTGGCGATCGGCGGCATCGCCGCCCTGGCGTTCTGCGTGGCCCTGGGCCGCATCGGCAGGTTCGGCCCGCGGGCCACGGCCGCTCTGGTGTCCGCCGGGGCCCTGATGGCCGTCTACGTGGTGCCGTTCCTCAAGTACCCGGCCAACCCGCCGTCCGTCGGCGAGCCGGACACCATCGGGAAACGGACCACGCTGTACTTCCTGATGATGGCGCTCAGCGTCCTGCTGGGCATCGCCGCCGTCATCCTCGGGAGAAGGCTGGCCCCGCGCCTGGGCAACTGGTACGCCACCGTGGTGGCTTCGGCGGCCTTTGTCCTCGTAATCGGCCTGGCGTACGCCTTCCTGCCGGATGTCAACGAGGTGCCGTCGGATTTCCCGGCCACCGTGCTGTGGCAGTTCCGCCTGGCGGCCCTCGCCATCCAGTGCACCCTCTGGACCGGCTTCGGGCTGCTCTTCGGGCACCTCGCGGAGCGCCTGCTGCTGCCCCGGGCGACTGCAGAGCGGCAGCCGGACGCCGAAGCCCGGACGGCTGCGACGAGTTGAACGGCCGCGTCCCGTGGCCTCGTCGCGCACCACGGGCGGGGCCGTGGGACGTTCACCGCGTGCAGAGGCCCGCACCGGTGCATCCGGGGGAACGTACCCCCTCCTACGCCCCCGGGTCGCCGCCCATCATCCGCAGCATCTCCCTCCCGCCCGTCCGGAAGAACCGCACCACCAGCACCGACGCGAGCCCCAGGAAAGCCACGTTGAGCCAGGTCGTGTAATTCCAGGAGATCCCCGCCATCGGAACCTTCGCCGCCCCGCGCCCGGGCACGATGCCCAGCAGGCCGAACACCCACTCCACCGCGTACCCCGCCGTCACCATCGCCACGAAGAACGTGGCCAGCAGGAACGCCGCCATTCTGCCGCCGTAGTACTTCCGGTAGATGTTCAGGATCGGCAGGATCAGCAGGTCCGCGAAGATGAACGACACCACACCGCCGAAACTGATGCCCCCCTTCCACAGCACCACCGCCAGCGGCACGTTCCCGATCGAGCAGACGAACGAGGCCATCGCCACCACCGGTCCGATGACCGGGCCCCACAATCCGGCCGCCAGCGGATGCCCTTCGAAGAAGAAGGCGCGCCAGAAGGCGTCCGGGACCCAGGCCGCGATGGCGCCCGCGATGAGCAGCCCGATGACCAGGTCCCGCAGAACGGCCGCCCATTCCATCACGAAGACGTGCGCGGTGGAGGTGAACCCCTCCGGCGACAGCAGCCGTTGCAGGAGAGTACCTTCTCGCTGCACGGACATGTCCATGGCCGCATGGCCCTCCATCGAGCCCGCCAGGCTCCGCCCCGCCTGTTCCCGCGCCCCGCGCAGCAGGTTCTCGCGGAGGAATGCGCGGAAGAGCAGTGCCAGTACCGCGATCATCACGGGGCCGCCGGTGAATTCGGCCACCGTGAACGGCCAGCCCAGCAACAGGGCCAGAATGATGCCGAGTTCGACGACCAGGTTCGTCGAGGCGATCTCGAACGCCATGGCCGCGGTGAAATGCGCACCCTTGCGGAACAGCGAACGCGCCAGCGCCACCGCCGCGTAGGAGCAGGACGACGAGGCGGCACCCAGGCCCGCGGCGAGGGCGAGAGTGCGGGGGCGGTCGTCGCCCAGCGCGGAGACGACGGCGGAGCGGCGCACCACCGCCTGGACGACGGCGGACAGGGCGAAGCCCAGGATCAGCGCCCAGGTGATCTCCCACGTCATGGAGCCGGTGAGCGAGAGGGCGTGCAGGACGGCGTGTGTCATGCCCGGAGCCTTTCCCGGTGCGGGGCGGCGTGCCTGCCGCCCCGCACTGCGGAGGGGCTCAGCCCTCCGCGGCCGCCTCCTCCTCGGCTTCGGCAGCCGGTGCCGCCGCCTCGCCCTCCTCGGCTTCTTCCTCCTCCTCCGGCTCCGCCTCGACCTGGGCGAGGACGACCTGCAGGACCGCGGCGTCCTCCTCCACCGCCAGCGACACCCCGCGCGGCAGCCCGATGTCCCCGGCGCGCACCGTGTGGCCGGCCTCCAGGCCCTCGATGGAGACGGTGAACCCCTCGGGAATGTGCGTGGCCTCGGCCTCCACGGGAAGGGCGTTGAGGATGTGCTCCAGGACATTCCCGCCGGGCGCCAGATCGCCCTCGGTGTGGATCGGGACCTCGACGGCGACCTTCTCGCCCTTCTTCACGGTGAGCAGGTCGACGTGGATGAGAAAACCCTTGAGCGGGTCGCGCTGCACTTCCTTCGGAATGACCAGTTCTTTCTTTCCCTCGATGTCGAGGTTGATGAGGACGTTCGGCGTCTTGAGGGCCATCCACAGCGCATGGCCTTCCAGCGCCACGTGTTTCGGGTCGGCGCCGTGGCCGTAGACGACGGCGGGAACCCTGTTGTCGCGGCGGATGCGGCGGGACGCACCCTTTCCGAAATCGGTGCGCACGGTGGCGGCCAGCTTTACCTCGGCCATGACGGCACTCCTCGTCAGTCAGAATGTCCAGTGGCCGTTGTCCGGGCCGCCGCGAGTGTATCCACGGCGAGGAGGCCGAACGGCGCGGCTTTACTCCGTTCGGCCGAAGGGAATTGGAGGGAAATTCAGACGGCCGCGGCCATCCTGCGCACCGCCTCCGTGAGAATGTCCGGCGACGTCGCCAGCGTGAGGCGGACGTGCCCGGCACCGCCGGTCCCGAAAGGCGTGCCGCCCGCCACCGCGACACGCCCCCGCTCCAGGAGGACCGCCGCCGGATCGTCGCCGCCCAGGCCCAGCTCCCGGCAGTCCAGCCACGCCAGGTAGGTGCCTTCCGGCTGCCGGTACCGCACCCCCGGCAGGTGTTCCGCCAGCAGGGCGCCGAGCAGCTTGCGGTTCGCGTCCAGGCCGGCCAGGACGCTGTCGAGCCACGCACCCCCGTGCCGCAGGGCGGCGCTGTGCGCGATGACGCCCCAGTGGCTCGGACCGTGGCTCACCACCAGCGGCAGCCGGGCCAGTTCGGTGGCCGCGTCCGGACCGGCCACGGCGAGCGCGCACTTGAGCCCGCCCAGGTTCCACGCCTTGGAGGCCGACAGCAGCGCGAACGCGCCCTCCGCCCCGGGGACGGACAGGAACGGCACGTGCTCCGCGCCCGGCAGCACGACCGGCGCGTGGATCTCGTCGGCGACGACCCGCACGCCGTACGCGTTCGCCAACTGCGCCACCGCCGCCAGTTCGTCGCGGGTGTGCACGGTGCCCGTCGGGTTGTGCGGGCTGCACAGCAGGAAGGCCGCGCGGCGCCCGCCCGCCGTGGCCTCCCGGAAGGCGGCCTCCAGCACGTCCGGGTCGATGCGGTGCCCGGCGCCCAGCGGCGCCTCGACGACCCGGCGGTCCATGTGCCCGATGAAGCCGTAGAACGGCGGATAGACCGGGGAGTTCACCACCACGGCGTCCCCCGGGCCGGTGACCAGCCGCAGCACTTCGACGGTGCCCGTCATCACGTCGGCCACGAGCGCGGTGCGGTCCGCCGCCACCCCGTCCCAGCCCCAGCGCTCCCGCGCGAAGCCGTCGAAGGCCTCCGCGTAGGCCGTGCCGGCCGCGTACCCGGTGTCGCCGCGGGCGAGCGCCTGGGCCAGGGCCTGCGCTATGGGTTCGGCGAGGGGGACGTCCATCTCCGCTATCCACAGCGGCAGGACGTCCGGGTCGTGCACGCGCCACTTGGCGCTGGTGCGCAGGCGCAGGTCGGTGAGGGAGAGCTGCTGCAGCGGTCCGGTCGCGTCGTTCGGTATGGAGGGCATGCAGAGCATTGTGCTGCTCCTGCTTCACCGTGTGACCGCGTCTTTCAAGTGCGCCATCGCGCGCTCGCACAGCTTCGCCGAACCGTCGGGGTCGGTCGAGGTGACGCTCAGGAAGAGCCGGCCGCCCACGTCGGCGGCCAGGACGATCGGCGCCCCCGACAGGCTCGTGTGCGCGGCACCGTAGAGCGCCGACAGGCGCAGCGGCCCGTAGTCGAGCGGGATCGGTACCCGGGCGCTGCCGAGGAACACGTCGAAGCGGGCGCCCTGGGCCTCGCTGCGGCGCAGGACGGACCCGATGGCCCGGCGGGGGAGCGGGGCGAGGAGGCCGAAGGTGCGCACGAGGGAGGCGAGTTCGTCGGCGTGCGCCCGGTGCCGGACGGCGGCGCGGATGTCGCGGGCCAGGGACCAGAAGTCGCGGTGCGTCGTACCGTCCACCGACAGCAGGAAGTTCGCCGCGTACAGGCCCACGGCCTCGCCCGGCGAGGGGGAGAGGACGCGGCGCAGGTCAGCGCCCACGGCGATGCGGGCGGGGTGCGGCAGGGCACGGGCGAAGGCCAGGCAGAGGGCGGACTGCAGCGTGGCCCGCTCGGTGCGGCAGCGGGAGCGCAGGGCGGAGACCTCGGACGCGCACAGCGTCCACGTCGCGCACGAGAGCGGGCCGGCCGGCTGCGCGGGCCGTGCGCCGTCGCCGCCGAGCATGCGGGCGAACGGCACCAGGTCGGCGAGCCGGGCGCGGCCGCCGGGCAGGAGACCGTCGGCGGGCGGCGGGAGCGCCGCGGCGGGGGCGGGGTCCGGGGCGGGCCCGGCGAGCCGGCGCAGCACGTCCCGGACGACGACGCAGGCCGAGAGCGCATCGGCGACGAGCTGGTGGAAGACGCAGACGAGGTCGAAGGCGTCCCCGGCGTCGACGAGCACGAAGCGGGCGAGCGGCCCGGCGGCGGTGTCGAAGCGCCGCTGCAGTTCCTCCTCGACGACGCGGGCCCAGGTGTCCCTGCCGTCGGCCCCGACCACCCGCAGCGGCGGGCCCGGCACGCCGTCCGTGGTCAGCAGCGCGTGCCGGCGTCTTCGGAAGACGATCCGGGCCCCGAGCAGCGGATGCCGCAGCCGGGCGGCGGCAAGCGCGCCGGACAGGCGGTCCGGGACGGCCCGCCCGTAGACCCGGGCGACGGCGGCGACGTTGGCGGGCAGCACGTCGCCCGCGGCCCATATGACCCGCTCGTACGGGGAGAGACGTCGGCGCATGGACGCAGACTGCCGTGCGTGCCGCACCCCTGCCGTGGAGGTGACAGGGATTTCACCCGAGCGGGGACGCCCCGTGCCGCACGGGTGGATCCCCGTACGTCCCCGCCCATCCTCGGCCGGTCCGCGTGAATGGGCCATTCCTCTCCCGCCGCCGTGCGGGCAGTACCTAGGGTCGGGGCCATGCAGACGATCACTTTGGGCGCGGTGGAGGTCACCCGCGTCGTGGAATGGCACGCCCCGATGGGCCCCGTGGCCGCCGCCTTCCCCGGGCTGACCCCCGACAAATGGCAGGCGCACGCGTCATGGCTGGTGCCGGACTTCTGGGACCCGGAACAGGACGCGTTCGCCGTCAACGTGCAGACATGGGTGCTGCGCAGCGGCGGCATGACGGTCCTCGTCGACACGGGGGTCGGCAACGACAAGGAACGTCCGTACATGCCCGCCTGGATGCACCTGAGAACCGGCTATCTGGACCGACTGGCCGCCGCGGGGGTGCGGCCGGAGGACGTGGACGTCGTCGTGAACACGCACCTGCACCCGGACCACGTGGGCTGGAACACCCGCCTGGTGGACGGCGAATGGATCCCCACCTTCCCCAACGCCACCTACCTGATCCCCCGGTCGGACTTCGACCACTGGAACCCCGCCGAGAACCGCCCCAAGCGCGGGAGACTCGGCGACATCACCGTGGAGCAGACCTGCGGGAGCATGTTCGAGGACAGCATCCTGCCCGTGCACCGGGCGGGACGCACCGTGCTGTGGGAGGGCGAGCGCCACCGCATGGACTCCGCACTCACCCTGGAGGCGGCCCCCGGGCACACGCCCGGCTCCTGCATCGTCCGGCTGGAATCGGGCACGGACAAGGCACTGTTCGTCGGCGACGTGGTGCACACACCGCTGCAGTTCGCCGAGCCCGACTGCGACACCTGCCTGAGCGAGGACCAGGCCGAGGCGGTGCGCACCCGGCGACGAATCCTGGAACAGGCCGCGGACACCGGGGCATTGCTCTTCCCCGGTCACTTCCCGGGGCACGGCGGCGCCGAAGTGCGCCGCGAGGGCTCGGCGTTCGCGGTCTCGCGCTGGGCGGCGTTCGACCGGAGCTGACGCGGGGGCCGCCGTGGTACGCGCCGGGGCGCGGCCGTCGTGCATGCGCATCCGTCCGGGGGCCACCAGCGGTGACGGTCCCGCATCCGGCTGAAATCATCGGTGCTGCAAGGCGCTCGACGAGCAGCTCCGGCGCCGGGAGAAAGGGCGTGCCGTGCCACCGGGGATCGGTCTCGATCCACCCCCTCGCAGTGGTCCGGCGCCGAGGAGTTCCCGGCGGTCGTCGAGCCGCCCCTCACCGACACCCCGGAGCCCGGCCCGCCGCCGGGCCCGGCCGCACCGGTCGCCTGGGAACGCACCGGCCACCCGTCCAGCGCGGACCTGTCGGCCCGGGTGGCGCCCGACCTGTCGGCGGACGGGCGTGTACGGGCCGCGCTGGACGGGCGGCGGTACGTCGTCCTGGGCGCGAGCGGGCTGTGCGACGACAAGGACCGGGCGGTGCCCGCGATCCTCGTCCATGGCTGCACGGGCCGCCGCACGCTGGAGATCACGCCGGCCGACGCGGAGCCCCCGGTCGTCGTCGGCGTGACGGAGAGCCGGGCCCAGCCGGGGCCGTCCCCGGCCGGGATCGAGCGTGCCGTGGAACTCGCCGTGCGGCCCTGCAAGGATCCGCTCGACTACGACAACTCCCACCCCACCCGAAGGTGTCCGCGCACCGCGTGTGCGCCTACGCCTCGGGCAGCGGGGCGCAGAGCGCGCTGAACCTGGAGTCGTACCACACCATCGGTGCGTACCGCCTGACGCACCGGTGGGTCTTCCAGGCCGACGGCGTGGTGCTGCCCCGGCTCTTCAACGCGGCGCTGCAGTGTCCCTTCGACCAACGCCACCACACCCACTGGCGCTTCGACTTCACGCTCGACGGGGTGCCGCACGAGCTGCTGCTGGAGTACAGCAGCTATGCGCCCGACGAAGGGCGGGGTGCCGGCTGGCATTCGTTCCGCACCGGGACCAGCCGGGTAAGAAACGCGGCCTCCCGGCGCAGCTGGGCGGGGGAGCGCTGGACACCGACGGGCAGCACCTGGCCGTCTGGTGCTGCGGCCACCTCGTCCACCAGGTCAGCGACGCGGGCCGGGACCGGCACAGCGTGGGCCCCGGCCCGGTGCCGCTCGGGTCCTGGTGACGGCGGTCCCGCCGTCTCGTTCCTTCGGCCGATGCGGTACTGGCCGGACGGAGGAGGCGGCGGGGCGGGGGCCGGTGGTTGAGTGGGTCGGTCGGGTTGCGGACGACGGTGTACCGCTCTCTCCCCTCCTCCTGCACCACCGGAACGGAGACGGCGATGCTGCACGTCCTCTACCTTGTCGGGATCGCCGCGTTCGCGGCCAGCGGTGTGCTGGCCGCGCACCGGGCGAGGCTGGACCCCTTCGGCGGCCTGGTCCTGGCCTTCGCCGCCTCGATCTCCGGCGGGACGCTGCGGGACCTGATCCTCGACCGCCATCCGCTGTACTGGACGCACGACTGGGTGCTGCTCGTGGTCATCACCGGTACGGCGCTGGTGACGATGGTCTTCCTGCGCTACCGGGATCTGCCGCACCGCTCGCTGATGACCGTGGACGCGGTGGGGCTGGCCGTCGTCACGGTGATCGGTGCACGGGCGGCGATCGATGCCGGCGTCACGCCGTTCGCGGTGATCATCCTGGCCGTGATGACCGGAGTGACGGGTGAGGTCATCCGGGATGTGCTGTGCGGGGAGTTCCCGCCGTTGCTGCTGCGCGAGGAGGTGTACGCGACGGCGGCACTGGCCGGCGCGGTCACCTATCTGCTGCTGGACCGGGCCGGGGTGGGGGCCACGGCCGCGGCGGCGGTCTCGATGGGACTCGTCTTCGCGGTGCGCATGGGCGCACTCCATTTCGACCTGCATCTGCCGAGGTTGCTGGGGGCACGGCGGAGGGCGTGGTGATGCCCAACCGGCTGAGAACGGGCCGGACTCCGGCGTACCGTGAGGGGCAGGGGCGGTCCGACGGCTGAGAGCAGGTCAGGCGTGAGACTTCGGGGGTGGCTGTGGCGTCATTGTCGTTCCGGGGCGTGGGTGGCGGTACTCGCGCCACCGCGCCGGTCCCGTAGATCGAGCGGCCCGAAGGCGCCGAGATGCCGCCGCTGCTGGTGCACCTCGGCGCGTACGCGCTTTCCCGCCGGGTGAACGGATGAACGGCGAACGGCCCGTGCGTTAGGGCGCGTTCACCGTTCTGTCGTACAACCTTCGAGCACTGTTCCCTGTCTCACCGTTCATGACAAGGAATCGGTGCACGACGGCCGGGCAGCGGCTGGGCGTCCTGCTGGGGGCGGCGGCACTGACCGTTCCCCTGACGGTGGCCGAGGGCGGCACCGCGCAGGCGGCGGTCGGCCCCAAGTGCCCCACGAACAAAGGGCGGATCGCCTGTGTCGACCTGACCCGGCAGGTCAGCTGGATACAGAACGGCAAGAAGACCGCCTACGGGCCCGTGCACATACGGTCGGGCCGGGTCGGCTATGTGACGCGCACCGGGCTGAAGAAGGTGTACTGGCGCGACCGGAACCACTGGTCGTCGATCTACCACGTCGGCATGCCCTACAGCCAGTTCTTCGACGGCGGGCAGGCCTTCCATGCCATCAGCGGCAGCGTCTGGGCGCCGCCCGGCTCGCACGGCTGCGTCAACATGCGTCCCAAGGACGCGAAGGCGTACTGGAACCTCCTCCGCACCGGGGACGCCGTATACATCTCCGGCCGTAAACCCGGCACTTGACGCCCGCTTTGTGCGTGTCCCCGGGCGGCGGCTGCTCGTTGCGCCCGGCATGGGGAGTGATGGCAGAGGGCGCATGGTTCCGGACAGCTTGCGGCGGCGGGTGGGGCCCTCGTCGCCGCTGCTCCGCAAGTGTCCGCAAGGCTGGGGGGCTTGTCGCGATCGGCGTGAATACAGCGCAACGCTATGGGTTTTACGCGGTCGCTATTGTTTCATTGCCAAAGCTTTGACTAGCCTCCGGGAATACACCCCAGCACCCCCGGGGTGCGCGCCCTCGCACGACGGCACGCACCCCCGGGCTCCTCTAGTTCACCGACATCACCGCACCGGTCAACAGCTTGGCGGCGGAAACCGGCGTGACGTGCCGGTGAACTCCAGTCTTCGGAGGGTACCGTGAATCACCCCGCTCGACTACGTACTGCCATAGCCGCGGACGGCACGACTCCGCTCATCGGCGTCTTCGACATGCTCTCGGCCTCGGTGTCCGCCCAGCACTACGACGGCATGTTCATCTCCGGCTTCGGCTTCGCCGCCTCGCACTACGGCCTGCCCGACATCGGATTCATCGCCTGGCCCGACATCGTCGCCTTCGTCCAGCGGCTGCGGCTGGCCTTCCCCCAGCAGCACCTGCTCGTCGACATCGACGACGGCTACGTCGACCCCGAGACCGCCTGCCACACCGTGCAGCACCTCGAGGCCATCGGGGCCTCCGGCGTGATCCTGGAGGACCAGAAGCGCCCCCGCCGCTGCGGGCACGTGGACGGCAAGCAGATCCTGCCGCTGGAGGAGTACCTCGAGAAGCTCCACATGGTGCTCGAGGCCCGCCGCGACCTCGTCGTCGTCGCCCGCACCGACGCCACGGAGGAGTCCGAGATCCTGCGCCGCGCCAAGGCGCTCGCGGCCACGGACGCCGACGTCGTCCTGGTCGACGGCGTCCGCAGCGTGGACTGGATCCGCAAGGTCCGCGACGTCATCGGCGACAAGCCGCTGCTGTTCAACCAGATCGCAGGCGGCAAGTCGCCCCGGCTGTCGCTGCCCGAACTGACCGAACTCGGCGTGGACGTGGCCATCTACAGCACGCCGTGCCTGTTCGCCGCGCAGTCCGCGATGGACGCGGCGATGATCCGGCTCAAGGCGGACGACGGCAGGCTCCCGGAGTTCACCTCCTCCAGCATCGGCGTCGCCGAATGCCTGGGCCTGCTGGAGAAGAACATCAGCCGCAACCACGGCCGCGAGGCCGCCGCCCTCGCCTGAGGCTCCCATCGGTACACCGCCCTGCCGGGACGCCCCTCGTCCCGGCAGGGCCCGCCCGTGACTCAACCCCCGCCGCTGCTCCGCCAGCCGTAGCGGCTGCTGCGCAGCCGGCGCCTGATCGCGCTCACCACCGGGTGCTTGTCGTGCTGTTCGCGCGAGTGCCGGTCCAGCTCCTCCACCAGCCGCTCGGACCGCTTCTCCACGTCCAGCTCGTCCAGGATCCGGTCGATCTCGGCCAGCAGCGCACCGTGCAGCTGCCACTGGCGCGGATGCTCCTGCACCCGCACCAGCAGCAGGTCGGCCGCCCGGTCGCGGCTGCTGCGCCCGGCGGTCAGCTCGCGGGCGAACCGGGCCTCGGCCTCCTCGGCGCTGCGTCGCACCTGAGTGGTGATCAGCACCGCGAAGCTCTCGACGGCCCGGGCGAGATGACCGAACACCTCCTCCAGGGCGGCGGCCACGTCCGCCGGGAACAACGGTTCGTCCCTGCGCTCCTTGGCGAGGTCGGTGAGTGTACGGGCCGACACCCGCAGCACCACGGCGGCGATCTCCAGGGCGTCCAGCCCCGTCCGCAGCACCACGCGGAACAACAGCCCTTCCTTGACCCGGGGGTTGAGCCGCAGGCTGTCCTCGGCCTGCCGGAGCGAGGCGTCCACCTGCACGATGTCGTGGTCCAGGCGCCGCGCCGCGTGCAGCCGGGCCGCGGCCTCCTCGACGGGCATGTGCCCGCTGATCTCTCGCCCGATGTCCAGCAGCAGGTCCCGCATGCGCCGGGCCAGCTCCTCGATGGCCTCGCCCGCCGGCTGCACCCACACCGGCGGCACGAGCACGAAGTCGAACAGCAGGCCCACGACCGCGCCGATCAGCGTCTCCAGGACCCGGTCCCAGGCCGTCTGCGTCACCTGGGTGACGCCCAGCACCAGCATCGCGCTGATGGCCACCTCGGGGACGAACTCCCCCACCCGGACGAACCGCCCGATGACCAGGGAGGCCAGGATGATCAGCCCCAGGCTCCACCAGGTCAGGCCCACCAGCACGCTGAAGCCGATGGCGATCAGCACGCCCGCCACCACCGAGTTGACCCGGCGGATGCTCGTCGTGAGCGTCGAATAGAGCGTCACCTGGACGACGAGCAGCGCCGTCAGCGGCGCGGTCAGCGGCAGCGGCTCCCGGCTCAGCTGCAGCGCCACCACGTACGAGATCACGGCGGCCAGCGTGGAGCGCACCGCCTGGACGACCGCGGGCTCCCTGCCGCGCCGCACCAGGGTCGTCAGGGGATCGGGAAGCTCGCGCACACGGTGCCTCTTCCCGCTGCGCGGCGCACCGCAGTCGCCCCGCGCGCCGCGCCACCCGCCTGGTGGTAGCGCCCCGGAGGGCCGCTACGGCGCGAGGTCCCGGCGGTGCAGCAGGGCGAACGCCGCGGCGATCCCCGCCGCCCCGACCCCGCACAGCACGCCCAGCGAACCCCACGGAACGGCCGGGTGCGCCAGGATGTCGCCCGGCGTGTAGTAGTGGAAGGGGCTGACGTAGCGCAGCGGTGCCGCCTTCGGCCAGGCCAGGGCGACGAAGTTCAGGGCGAAGCCCACGGCGCCCAGGGCGATGGCCGCACCCAGGACGTGCGCCCGGCGCCGCGCCGCCGCCGAGACGGCCAGTGCCGGGCCCAGCAGACACAGTGTCAGCCCGCAGCCCAGCAGCCCCGCGATGAACACCCCGCGCAGCGGCACGTCGTGGTGCATGTCGGGCGAGAGGGCCACGCCCGCGGCGATGGTGAGCGTGGCCACCGCGTTGAGCACCAGGCCGACCAGCAGCGGCGCCGCCGTGCGTTCGGCCAGCAGCCTGGCCCGGGAGACCGGCCGGACGACCACGAGTTCGATCGTCCCGGACTCCACGTCGGCGGCCACCGCGGCCGCCGACAGCGAGGCGACGGCCGTCACCTGCAGGGCGATCCAGAACGGGTGGGTCAGCCCCGCGCCGAGCAGTCCCGGGTAACTGCCGATCGACACGCTGCCGGTGGAGCCGGAGAACGCCTTGAACGCGCTCGGCGGGGTCCGTCCTTCGCCGCCGCCGAACACCTGCCCGTGCGGCACGGTGCCGGCGATCACCACGATGAGCAGTTCGAAGACCGCCATGCCGAGCACCAGCGCCGTCAGCATCCGGCGCCGCCGGTGCAGGGCCAGCCACAGCAGCGGGAAACGGTCCCTCATGCCTCCTCCACGGGGGTCCGGTAGAGGTCCAGGAAGGCCTCGTCCAACCCCGCCTCCTCGACGGTCAGATCCGCCACCGGCAGCGCGAGCAGCCCGCGCAGGGCGTCCACCACCTCGTGCGGCGGCACCAGCAGCTCGGCCCGGTTCCCGGTCCACCGCGGCGCCCAGCGCTCCGCCCCCGGGAGCGGCCGTTGCCCCTGCCCGTCGGCGAAGGCCAGCCGCACCCTGCGGGCCCGTGCCCGGCGCAGCTCCGCCACCGACTGCACCGTGACCAGCCGCCCCTGCCGCACGATCGCCACCCGGCCGCAGGTCCGCTGCACCTCCGGCAGCACGTGGCTGGAGAGCAGCACCGTGCGCCCGGCCGCCGCGGCCTCGGCCAGCAGTTCGTAGAAGGTCTCCTGCACCAGCGGGTCGAGCCCCTCGGTCGGCTCGTCCAGCACCACCAGCTCCGGGTCGTGCTGCAGCGCCTGCACCAGGCCGAGCTTCTGCTTCATCCCGCGCGAGTACGCGCCGACCGTGCGCGCGAGGTCCGCGGCCGTGAGCCCCAGCCGCTCGCACAGTTCCGCCCGGCGCGGCGACGGTGCCCCCTGCAGGCTCGCCAGCAGGTCCAGCGTCCGTGCCCCTGTGAGTTCGGGGTAGAAGCGCAGTTCGCCCGGGACGTAGCCGAGGCGGGGTGCCACCTCGCGGTGCCCGGCCACCGGGTCGTGGCCGAGCAGCCGCACACTGCCCGAGGTCGGCCTGAGCAGTCCGACCAGGCAGCGGAGGGTGGTGGTCTTGCCCGCCCCGTTGGGCCCCAGGAAGCCGAAGACCTCGCCCGCGCCGACGCTGATGTCGAGGTCCTCGACGCCGGTGGTGCGGCCGTAGCGCTTGGTCAGGGAGCGGATCTCGATGGCGGCTCCGGGATCGCGCACACGGCACCTCCTCCTCTTCTCACCACCCTTCCTACCCGCAGTGTCAGTCGGCGATCAGCACGCCGACCCCGGTCATGCGGTCGGCCGCCAGATCCGCCAGCGCCTCGTCGGCCCGGCTCATCGGATAGCGCTGTACGTGGACGACGGGCCGGTGCCGGGCCGCCTCGGCGAGGTAGGCGCGGCCGTCCGCGCGGGTGTTGGCGGTGACGCTGCGCAGGGTGCGCTCCTGGAAGAGGTGGTCCTGGTAGACCAGCGGCGGAACGTCCGTGAGGTGGATGCCTGCCACGGACAGCGTGCCGCCGCGGTCCAGGGCCGCCAGGGCGACCGGGACGAGGTCGCCGACCGGGGCGAACAGGATCGCCGCGTCGAGCGGTTCGGGCGGGGCGTCGTAGGCGCCGCGCGCCGATGCCGCGCCCAGGTCGAGGGCCAGGCGCTGTGCGGCCGGGGCGCGGGTGAGGACGTGGACGGTGGCGCCCCGGGCGATGGCCAGCTGGGCCGTCAGATGGGCGGAGGCGCCGAAGCCGTAGATGCCGAGCCTGCCGCCGGGCGGCAGCTCGGCGCGCTGCAGGGCGCGGTAGCCGATGATGCCCGCGCACAGCAGGGGCGCCAGCTCCTCGTCGGGCAGTCCCTCGGGCAGGAGGTAGGCGAACCGGGAGTCGACGACGGTGTGTTCCGCGTAGCCGCCGTGCAGGTCCCAGCCGGTGTACCGCGACTGCGGGCAGAGGTTCTCGCGCCCGGAGCGGCAGTACGGGCAGGCGCCGCAGGTCTGCGCCAGCCACGCCGCGCCCACCCGGCTGCCGGGAGCGAAGCCCTGCGCCTGCGGTCCGGCGGCCAGGACCCGGCCGACGACCTCGTGGCCGGGCGTGCAGCGGGGCACGTGTGGCGAGAGGTCCCCCTCGGCGAGGTGCAGGTCGGTGCGGCACACGCCGCACGCGTGCACGTCGATCAGCAGATCGGCCGGCCCGAGCGGCGGCAGGGTGCGCTGCACATGGCGCAGCGGATGTTCCGCGGCGGGGGCGGTGCGGTCGACGACCCAGGCCGTGGTCAGGAGGTCACCGGGCGGTGTCATGGCCGTCGCCTCCGCTCAACTGCTCGGTCCCCTGGACCACTTGGGTTCCAGTTCGCTCCACTCCGCCTCCCACTGTGCGTAGCGCCTGCGGTCCAGCGCGGCCGCGACGGCGGCCCGGGCGCCGAGGGAGAGCACGGCCAGGGCGCTCGCCGCCATGCCGCCGGCCACCCAGCCGGTCAGCAGCGCGGACTCCACCGGCATCGGGGGGTCGGTGACGGATCCGCTGCGGTCGACCCAGATGCGCACGGAGGCGCCCGCGGGCGTCGTCGCGGCGACCTTGGCGATGCCCGTGTGCTGGTGGCCGGCCGCGTCGGTCCAGGAGACGGGGGCGTCGTCCAGGCGGACGCCGGTCACCGAGAGGGACTGCGGGGTGCCCTGGGGGTGGGCCGTCAGCCGGCCCGTGACCTGGTGCCGCTCCGCCGCCTGTGCCCGGACGGTGTGCAGCTGGGCGTCGTACACCGCCCTGCCCACCGCGGGCGCCGCCGTGGGGAGGGCGAGCAGGAGGAGCGCGGTCAGACAGGCGTTGAGCCGGGCCTGCAGCCGGTCGGAGGGTCGTCGCAGGGCGTCGTCGCCCTCGCCCGGGCCGTGGCCGAGGGGACCGGACCCGGGTGTGCTGTGCCTGCCTCGCAGGTTCATGTGGTGCCTCCCTGAGCCCGGCGCAGCGGTCTTCCCTCCATGGTCGGGGCAGACGCGCGTGGCGTCACGGGGAACGCAGTGCCCTCTTGCCCGCCGCAGGCCGACACTGGAAGCAGGGCGGCGGCCGTGCGCCGCACAGGAGCCACCGCGGACCGGACGGAGGCGGAAGCCATGGAACCGGCACCCATCACCGTAGGACTGGACGGTTCGCCCGAGAGCCTGGCGGCCGCACACTGGGCGGCCGGCGAGGCCGACCGGCGCGGGGCGGCCCTGCGCCTGCTGCACGCCTGGATCCTGCTGGTGGCGCAGCCGCGCAGCCCCGCCCGCGAGGACGACCAGGACTACTGGGCGAAACGCCTGGTGCACGCCGCGCACACCGAGGTCCGGGAGCGCTTCCCCAGTCTGCAGATCGTCGACGAACTGGTGGCCGGCGATCCCGCGACGGCCCTGCTGAGGGCCGCGGCGGAGTCGACGATGACCGTCCTCGGCTCCCGCGGGCTGGACCGCGTCTCGAGCTTCTTCCTGGGCGACGTGGCCCTGCACGTCGCGGGCCGGGCCGAGCGCCCGGTGGTGCTGGTGCGCGCCGGGGCACGGGAGGAGGGCCCGGCGCCCGCGCACGGGGGCGGCGTGGTCGTCGGGGCCGGTCTGCACGGCCCGGGCGGCGACGAGGTGCTCGCCTTCGCGTTCGGCGTGGCGGCCGGGCGCGGGGTTCCTCTGACGGCCCTGCACGGATTGTCCCTGCCGGTGCAGGCCTATGCGCCGTGGGGCGTCGACCCCGATGTGGCCGAGGAGCTCGGCCACGACGCCCGGCAGCAGCTGGCGGCCGCGCTGCGCCCCTGGCGCGCGAGATACCCCGACCTGTCGGCGACCGGCACGATCCGGCTGGAGAGCCCGGCCCGCGCAGTGGTCCAGGCGGCGGAGGGCGCCGACCTGGTGGTGGTCGGCCGGCGCAGACACCGTGCGGCGCTGACGCCCCGCCTGGGTGCGGTGGTCCAGGCGTGCGTGCACCACGCGTCCTGCCCGGTCGCCGTGGTCTCGCACGACTGACCGGCCCGCGACCGGACGATCGTCAGAGGTCGTTGCCCGCATAGGACAGGTTGAAGCTCTTGTTGGTCAGGGGGAAGTCGGGGACGATCGTGTCCGCGAGCGCCACCGGCAGGGCGGGCCAGTTGAAGAACGACGGGTCCACCGGCTTCACCCGGGTCAGCGTGCCGTCGGCGGCGACCTCGGCGCGGGTGGCGATGGTGCCGCGCCAGCCCTCGACGATCCCCACGCCGGACCCCGCGGGCCGGGCGCCCGGGTAGGGGTCGTGCACGGACAGGCCCGGATGCAGCCCCGCGGCCAGGTGCACGATCACGTCGACGGAGGCGTCGATCTCCTCGGCCCGCACCAGGAACCGGGCCAGCACGTCGCCCGCGGAGTGCACGGGCACGGCGGGCGGTGCGGCCTCCTCGTGGAAGGGGTGGGCGGTGCGGGCGTCGGCGGGCAGGCCGCTGGCCCGGGCCACGCAGCCCAGGCAGCCGAGGTCGCGGGCGGCCTGCGCGGGGAGCCGGGCCGTGCCGGTGAAGCGGTCGCGGACCCCTCCGTGGCCCAGGGCCAGGTCGGCGATCTCCCGGATGTCGTTGCGGATCGCCCGCATCCGCGCGGGTTCCGGCACGGCCCGCAGCCGGGCGCCGCCCGGCAGTACGGCGCCGCGCAGCAGCCGGTGCCCGGTGACCTGCTGGTTGAGGCGCAGCAGGGTCTCGCGGACGCGCAGGGCCTGGGAGTTGAGCACGGAGTGGCCGACGTCGTTGCACAGCGCGCCGAGGTCGGCGACGTGGTTGTGCAGGCGTTCGAGCTCCAGCAGCAGCGCGCGGGCCCGCTGCGCGGCGCGCGGGGCCCGGATGCCGGCGGCCTCCTCGACGGCGAGGCAGTAGGCGAGGGCGTGCCCGACGGAGGTGTCGCCGCTGATGCGCTCGGCCAGCGCCAGGCCGCCTGCCAGGTCGCGGCCCTGAAAGAGCTTCTCGATGCCCTTGTGGACGAACCACAGCCGGGCCTTGAGCTTGAGGATCGTCTCGCCGACGACGGAGAAGCGGAAGTGGCCCGGCTCGATGAGCCCGGCGTGCACGGGGCCGACCGGGATCTCGTAGACGCCGTCGCCCTCGACCTCCAGGAAGGGGTACGGCCCTTCGGGCTCGCCGAACTCCGGCGGGGGGCCGGCGTCGGGGCACATCGGGTACCAGCCCTTGGGCCAGTGGAAGTGCCGCACCAGGCGCCGGGGGAGCGGGTGGTCCAGGGGGACGACCCCGTGCAGGTCCCGCATCTCGCGCTCGAAGCGGCCGGCGGGAAAGGACAGCGGTGCCAGGGAGGGCACTTCGGGGCGCTCCGGGTCCAGGCGGACGTGCAGTTCGGTGCGCACGTCCGGCGGGCCCGCCACGAAGAGGTAGACCACGCGCACGGCCCGGCCGCCCGGCGCCGCCTCGTCGTCGTGGTGGGCGGCGACCAGGGCGAGCCGGTGGCCCTCGCGCAGCAAGGAGCCTGCCCGGTGGGCGAGTTCGCCGGGGCCGATGTCGGTGATCGCGCGGGGCGCGGAGAGGGATCGCAACGGTCAGGGCCTTCCCGGGAGCGCGGCGGCGGACAGCAGGTCGGTCAGCGGCCCCGCGGCCACTCCCAGGGCGGCACAGGCGGCCAGCCCCAGGAAGAGCGGCAGCCCGGCGGCCGGGCCCAGCCGCACCGGCACGGCCGGGGTGCCGGGGGCGAGCCGGGCGGGCCCGAGCAGCATGGAGGCGGTGCGCACGGCGAGCGCGGCGAAGGCCGTCAGCACCAGGAGCAGCACGACGGCCGCCGCCCAGCCGAAGCGGGCGGCGAACGCGGCCCGGGCCAGGGCGAGTTCGGAGGCGAACAGGCCGGACGGCGGCAGGGCCAGCAGCGCCAGCACGGACAGCCCGAAGGCGGTGCCGAGCCCGGGGGCGCGGGCCAGCAGCCCGCGGACCCGGCCGATCCGGGTGGTGCCGCGCAGCTGCAGCACGTGCCCCGAGGCGCAGAAGGCCACGGTCTTGGCCAGCCCGTGCCCGGCGATGTGCAGCAGCGCGGCGGACATCGCGAGCGGGGTGCCGACGGCGGCGCCCAGCGCGATCAGGCTCATGTGCTCCATGCTCGAATACGCCAGCATCCGCTTGTAGTCGCGCTGGGCGAGCAGCAGCGCGACCGCAAGGGCCAGGGTCAGCAGGGCCGTTGCGGCCAGCAGCGTCCGGGTGTAGCCGGGGCCGAGCACCAGGTCGGCGACGGCCTTGCAGCGCAGGACGGCGGTGAACGAGACCGACAGCAGCACCCCGGACATCAGCGCGGAGACCGGGGCCGGCGCCTGGCTGTGCGCGTCCGGCAGCCAGGCGTGCAGCGGCACCAGGCCCGCCTTGGCGCCGAACCCCAGGACCACCAGGGCGGTGGCGAGCCGGGTGACCGACGGGTCCAGCCGGTCCGCGTGCGCGACCAGCGCCGGCCAGTCCAGCGCCTGCGCCTCGGGGACCTGCGCGGCCCGCGCCGCGTAGTAGAGCAGCACGATGCCGAGGAAGGCCAGGGCGATCCCGGCCGAGCAGATCACCACGTACTTCCACGCGGCCTCGACGGAGGCGCGGGTGCGGCGGTGGCCGACGAGGAAGGCCGTGACGATCGTGGTGGCCTCGATGGCCACCCACAGCACCCCGAGGTTGGCCGCCAGCACCGCCGCGCACATCGCGCCCAGGAAGGCGTGCACCAGCACCTGGTAGCGGCGGGCCGTTGCCGCGTCCGCACGCCCGGCCGCGCGCTCGCCCGCCAGGTAGGCGGGGGCGGCGGCACCGGCCAGGGCCGCGACCGCGCCGACGACGAGGAGTATCCACACCGACAGCGCATCGGCGCGCAGCACGCCCCGGAAGGCGGTCGGCGGCGCCCCGCCGGCGAGCACCGCCCGGGCCAGGACGGCCCCCGCCGTGAGCACGGCGCAGGGAGAGAGCAGGCCCGTCCACGCGGACAGCGCGCGGCGGCGGAAGGCGGCGTGCACACCGGCGCAGGCCAGGGGGACGGCCACGGGGACGGCGAGCCAGACCTCAGAGGTGAGGGGGGTCATCAGTCGTGCAGCTCCCGCAGGTCGTCGATGTCCGTGGTGCCGAAGGCGGTCCGCATCCGGGTGGTGAGGATCTGCAGGACGAGCACGGCGAGCACCACGTCGAAGGAGACGCCCAGTTCGACGATCAGGGGGACGCCCGACGCGGCGAGGAACGCGGTGGCGGTGATGCCGTTGTCCAGCAGCAGGAAGCCCACCACCTGGGCCAGGGCCCGGCGGCGGGTGGAGAGCACGAAGAAGCCGATCAGCAGGACCGCCAGCCCGACCGGCAGCGCCCGGGTGGCCGGCGCGGGATCGATCAGGACCAGCGGCCGGGCCACGGCATAGGCCAGCAGCGTCAGCAGCGCCGCGGTCAGCAGCGAGGCGGCGACGTTGACCAGCGGCCGGGTCTCCCAGGCCTCGCTGACGTTCTCCACGTAGCGGTGCCCGGCCCCCGTCACGGGCGCGGGGACGAGCGAGGCCAGGGCGCGGCGCATCAGGTACGGCAGGACACCGGTGCGCAGCACGCCGATCCCGGCGGCGACGGCGATGAGTTCGCCGCGCGCCTCGTGCAGCCCGAGCAGGAACGGCAGCGCCGCCAGGGCGACGCCCTGCAGCGCGAACGTCCGGACGATCGCGGTGAGTTTGCGCTGCCACAGCACCACCACGGCCGCCAGCAGGAACGCCCCGCAGGCGAGGTCCAGGAGCTGGATGTACGTGCCTTCGCTCACGGCGCCCTCACTCTCCGCTCAGGAAGTACGAGGCCGTCACGGCCAGCAGCGCCAACAGGAAGGAGCCCGCGAGGAGTTCGGGGACCCGGAAGAGCCGCAGCTTCGCCCAGAACACCTCGCCCGCCGCCAGCGCCGCGCCGAGCAGCGCGGTCTTCGCGACGAACACGGCCAGGGCCACCGCCAGCGCCGCCCACGAGGGTCCGGTGGCGATGCCCCAGGGCGCGAAGACCGAGGTCAGCAGTCCCAGCAGCACCGTCAGCCGCATCTGGGCGCCGAGTTCGACCAGGGCCAGGTCCGGCCCGGCGTACTCCAGCACCATCGCCTCGTGCACCATGGTCAGTTCGAGGTGCGTGGCCGGGTTGTCCACCGGCAGCCGCCCGGTCTCGGCGAGCACCGCCACCGCGAGCGCCGCGGTGGCCAGCAGCCCGGCGGGCGAGGCGAGCCGGGCCGGCTGCTCGACGGCGCCCGCGACGATGGCCGGCAGGTTGGTCGACCGGGCCGGTATCGACAGCGCGAACACCGCGAGCAGGATGGTCGGTTCGACCAGGGCGGCGATCGTCATCTCCCGCGAGGCGCCCATGCCGCCGAACGCCGTGCCCGAGTCCAGCCCCGCCAGCGCGAGGGCCACGGTGCCCAGGGCGAGCAGGGCCACCACCAGGATCACGTCCGCGTTGCGGCCGACGGGGGTGTCCGTCGACAGGAACGGCACCAGCGCGGCCGTCACGGCCGTGGTGGCGACCAGCAGCGCCGGGGCGGCACGGAAGGCGGGGCCGGTGCCCACCGGCGTGATGGGCTCCTTGCGCAGCAGCTTGCGCAGATCGCGCCACGGCTGCGCGATCCCCGCACCCGCCCGCCCCTCCAGGCGTGCCCGTACCTGCCGCATCAGGCCCGCCAGCAGCGGCGCCCCGGCCGTCACGACCGCCACCTGCGCGGCCACCGCCGCGATGCCCGGACCGTTCACGCCGCTCACCAGCCCACCGCCAGGGCGAGAAGCACCGTCACCAGCCCGCAGAAGCCGTAGCCGACGTACAGGTGCGCACTGCCGTTCGCCAACCTCCGTGCCGCCGCGCCGACATGGGACAGCCCGGCCAGCACGGGACGGTACAGCCGGTGCTCCAGCCGGTCGGGAACCCGCTGCCGGTAACGCACCCGCTCGACCAGATAGGCCGATTCGCGCACCGGGGTGACGTCCACGTCCTGCTCGGGAGCCACCACGTCGTCGAACACCCGCTGCAGCGGCTCGGCGAACGAGGTCGCGGTGTACGCCATGCGCGGCGTCGGGGCCCCGCCCCCGCAGTCCCACAGCCGGGCACGGGTGCGCCGGGGCCGGCGCCGGACGAGCCGGGGCAGCCCGGCAGCCGCCGCCGTGGCGACCGTCAGCGCGGCGACCACCCACAGCGGCGACAACCGCGCGGCCACACCGTCCAGTTGCGCCTGGATGCCCGTACCCGTCAGCGAGGCCCCGTGCCGGAACCCGGCCACCGCCACCGCCCGGTCCAGCGCCGGGCCGAGCAGCCCGGGCACCAGCGCCAGGACCGCGCAGCACACGGCCAGCAGGCCCATGCCGGCCAGCATCGCGGGCGGGCTCTCGTGCGCCGCGGCCGCCCGGTCGCTGCGGGGCCGGGCGAAGAAGCCAACCCCCAGGGCCTTGACGAACACGGCGGCCGCCAGCCCGGCCGACAGGGCGATCACCGCGAACGCCAGCGGGAGCACGATCGAGGTGACCTCGCCCGGCACCGCCAGACCGTGGATCAGCGACTGCAGCAGCAGCCACTCGCCGACGAACCCGTTGCCCGGCGGCAGGGCCACCGCACCCAGCGCGCCCACCGCGAACAGCCCGGCCGTCAGCGGCATCCGGGCCCGCAGCCCGCCCATCCGGTCCAGATCCCGCAGCCCGCTCGCCCGCAGCACCGAGCCCGCCGCGCAGAACAACAGGGCCTTGAAAGCCGAGTGGTTGACCATGTGCAGCAGGGCTGCGGCCAGCGCGAGAGCCGCCAGTTCCTCGTGGTGCGCGTCGGCGAACAGCCCGGCCGCGCCCACCCCGATGAGCATCAAGCCCGCGTTCTCGCTCGTCGAATACGCGAGCAGGCGTTTGAGATCCGAGGCCATCGCCGCCTGCAGTATCCCGTACACCGCCGACAGCCCGCCCGCTCCGATCAGCGCCAGCCACCACCAGCGGGGCCCGCCGCCCAGGAGGTCGAAACCGACCCGGACGATGCCGTAGACCCCCAGGTGCACCATGGCCGCGCTCATCAACGCCGAGACGTGACTGGGCGCTTCGGGGTGGGCACGCGGCAGCCACACGTGCAGGGGCACCACGCCGGCCTTGGACGCGAACGCCACCGTCGTGAGGACGAACACCGTGCTGCGCACCCCGCCGGGCAGCCCCGCCGCACCCGCGCGCAGCTCCGCGAACGTCTGCCCGCCGGCCCCGGCAGCGAACCGGGCCAGCCCGGCCAGCAGCAGGACCAGGCCCAGGTGCGTCATCACCGCGTACCAGACCCCCGCCTCCCGCACCGCGGTGCGCTCGCGGTGCCCGGCGAGCACCAGCACGAGCGAGGCGAGCGCCATGAGCTCCCACAGCAGCAGGAACGCGGAAACCGACGCGGCCGCCGGGACCAGCAGCAGGGTCAGTGCGAACAGCGGAAGCACTGCCTGCACCCCGCGCGCGGACTCACCCGTCCCGCCCGGCCGGACGTATCCGGTGCCGTAGAGGGCGACGGCCGCGATCACGACTCCGGCGGTCGCCAGGAACGGGCCCGACAGCCCGTCCACCGCCAAGTGCAGCCCGGACAGCGGCAGGACGCCCGGCACGACGAGCGACCAGCGCACCCCGGCACAGGCGGCGATCCCGGCAGCGGCTCCCGCCGCCCCGGCGCCCGCCGTGCACACCCCGGCCAGGACCGTCCGCGCCCGGGGCCGGGGCAGCAGCCCGGCCAGCGCCCCGCAGCCGGCCAGTCCCGCGGCCGTGCCCAGGGCGGAACCGGCGGGGTTCACCGGCCGGTCACGGTGCGCAGGGCCGCCACGATCTCGTCCGGGGACGGCGGGCAGCCCCGCACCTTCAGGTCCACCGGCACCACGTCGCCGACGGCGCCCGCGACCCCGTACCCCCCGGCGAACTCGCCGCAGTCCAGGGCGCAGTCGCCCACCGCGACCACGACGCGGGGCTCGGGCATGGCGGCGAGGGTACGGCGCAGCGGCCCGTCCATGTTGCGGGTCACCGGCCCCGTCACCAGGGCCACGTCGGCGTGCCGCGGGGAGGCCACCAGCCGGGCGCCGTAGCGCTCGGCGTCGTACACCGGGCCGAAGGCGTTGCCGATCTCGATCTCGCATCCGTTGCACGAACCCGCGTCCACGCACCGCACCTGTGCCGACCCGCGCAACTCCCGGGCCACGGGCGGCGCGTCGCCCTGCGGCGCCGGAGGGGCGGGCCGGGCCACGCGGCCGGTGTCACGGATCTTTCGCAGCAGGCTCACCAGTACTCCTCGATCCCTGGCGTTCGTACCGCCTGTAACGGCACGACCCCTGCTGCGGGTGCGGGGCTTTTCCGGAATTTGGCCTACCGGGGAGGTGGGGGTGACGGAGCCGGGGTGGGACGCCTGCTGCGCGGGGGAGTCGTCAGTAGCCCCTTCCCATTCCCAGCAGAGCGCCGAGCAGCCCGGTCACCAGGGTCGAGGCCCCGCGCACCACGGTGCTCAGCGCCTGCACCAGCCCGCCCACCAGCCCCGTCACCTGCCCCAGCAGGCTCGAGCCGTCGCGCTCGTGTTCCCGCCCGCCGCTGCGCATCGCCTCGTGGTCCTGGGCGAGGCGGGCCGTGGCCGCGACCGCGTCCGTGGTCGCCTTGGCGACCGCATCGACGTCCGGGTGCTCGGCCGTGGACAGCCGGTCCAGTCCGGCCCGGGCCCGGCCCAGCTCTCCCAGGTGCTCCTGGAGCGCGGCGCACCGCCTGCGTTCCGGTTCGGCGTGCTGGATGCGGTTGTTGCACGCGGCTGCGGCCTCGTTGGACTCCTTGGTGATGCTGTTGGAGTCGAGGGCCTTCATCCCGTCGCCCGCGGCCGATCGCAGGGCCGCGGGCGACGGGACGGGGACGGAGTGCCGCGCCTCCGCCACGGGTCTGTGTGCCGCGGGCGCGCTGACGGCGGTGGCCGTGTAGTGCGCCGTGCCCAGGGCGAGCGCGCCGCACACGGTACTGGCCAGGAGGAACCGGGTTCTGCAGGAGGCACCCATCGACGTACTCCTTCGAGCGGAGGGATCTTTTCGATCACCCTCCGCCGGGCCCCGGAACCCCGCAATCGGGGGCACGCCATCCGGGGCCGGGACAGCTCCCTTGACCGGACGGGGAGTTGGGCGCCCGGGCCGTGGCACGCCGCGGACGGTCGCCAGAGAGATTTGTAGACAAATAGTGGGCTGCTACCAGTGCCGTCCCCGCGGGATCTCGTCCAGGTGCGGCGCGGACAGGTGCAGCACCTCGTACCGCTCGGTCGCGGAGTGCTCCGGGGCCACGGCCTGCTCCCACAGCACGAAGAGCAGCAGCTGCCAGTGCCGGGGGTCGACGGCGAGGGCGGCGGTGTGCACCCCGCCGGTGCGGGCCAGACCGGCCAGTTCAGTGAGCGCCGTGCCGACGACGGCGGCCGGGTCGGCGTCGTCCGGCACCGGGGTCAGACGCCGGGAGGCCGCCTGTCTGTCTGTGTCTGTCTCGTGCCACAGGTACGTGACTCCTCCACCCGGTAAACGGGGTGGCTTCTCGCTAGGCCGGTTGGGCTTCGCGGCGGACCAGCCCGGCCCGTAGAACGTTGATCGCGCCCACCGTGTCGGCGTGTGCGTGGTGGCCGCATGAGACGCAGTGGAACTTCTCCTGTGTGGGCCGGTTCTCCTTGGCGGTGTGCCCGCATGCGGGGCACCGTCGGGAGGTGTTGCGGGGGTCCACCGCCATCACTTCCACTCTGCACTCACACTTGGTGTTCGTCACCACGTACCGGCACGCCGTGTTCAACGACGCCATGCTGTCCCACTGCGAAGAGAACATGCGGAAGGTCTACGAGGACTTCGAGGCCAAGCTGATCGAGTTCAACGGCGAAGAGAACCACGTACACCTGCTGGTCCACTACTCGCCGAAGACCACCCTGTCGAACCTCGTCAACTCCCTCAACGGCGTCAGCTCACGACGCCTGCGCCAGGAGCTCGCCGGCCATGTGAACCGGGCGATCATGCGCGGCCGTTTCTGGTCCGGCTTCTACTTCGCCAGCTCCTGCGGCAGGACATCGCTGGCCATGGTCAAGGACTACATCGAGAACCAGAAGCAGTCCGACTGAGCACGGGCCGATGATGGAGCATCACGAAGCGATGCTGCGGCGCTCCGCGCCGCAAGGCTCCGGATCGGATTCCCTCCCCGCCTGAAGGCGGGGCTTTCCCCCCGAAGGAAGAGGGATGGGTGCGTACTGGTTGACCGGGGAGCCGTCGACGCCCCGCTCACGGATGGCGTAGGCCTTCAGGCCCAGTCCGGCCCGGTCGTCCAGGATGTGGGCGGACTTCGCGACCCGGGTGCGGATGATGCCCATGTCGTAGTCGGCGGGCAGGGTGATCTCGTACTGCTGTGCGTACATGCGGTGGTCGTGCCTCGTGTCAGTGGCCGGGATGTCAGCGGTCGGGGGAAGGGGCCGGGGCCGCGGTGTATCCGGCGAGCAGGCCGAGGACGCCGTCGACGGCCTGGTGGAAGGGCTCGTCCGAACCGGCCGCACGGGCCAGGACGTAGCCGCCCTGGAGCACGGCGACCACCGTCGACGCCGTACTGGCCGGATCGAGCGCGGCGTTCAGCTCGCCCCGGTCGCGCGCCTCCGTCAGGAGTTCCGCGAGCCGGCCGCGCAGCCAGGCGAAGGTCTCGTCGACGGGCCGGCGCAGCTCGGGGTCGGCCATGACGTCGGGGTCCTGCGTGAGCCGGCCGATCGGGCAGCCCTTGAGGACGTCGCGCTCGCGGTGCAGATAGGCGGTGATCCGCTCCAGGGTCGTCCCCGGTGCGCCGAACTGCTGCTCCGCCTTGGCCCGCATCTCCTCCGCCGTACGCCGGATCGCGGCGAGCGCGAGGTCCGGCTTGCCGGAGAAGTGGTGGTACATACTGCCCTGCCCCGCTCCGGCCCGCTGCTGGATGGCCTTGGGGCTGGTGCCCACGTAGCCGCGCTCCCAGAGGAGTTCGCGGGTGGTCTCGATGAGTCGCTCCGACGTGCTCATGATCGCAGTGTACATACTGGTAGGTACAAAGAGGAGTGCGGGGCCGGTACCGTGATGGTTGAATCGCGCCATGATCGATCCGGACATCGCAGTGGTACGCGTCTTCACCGGTCTGCCGGGGTGCGCGGAGGGCGGGAATCCGCTCGGCGTCGTGCTCGACGGCGCCGCCGTCCCCGACCGGGAGGAGCGGCAGCGGATCGCCGCGCAACTCGGTTACAGCGAGACGGTGTTCGTCGACGATGCGGCGCGCGGTGCGGTCGACATTCATACGCCCAGCACTCGACTGCCCTTCGCCGGGCACCCGTTGGTGGGGACCGCGTGGCTGCTGTGGCAGCGGGGGTACGAGGTGACGGTGCTGCATCCGCCGGCCGGTGACGTCCCGGTGTGGCGGGAGGGGGAGACCGTCTGGATCCGGGCGAGGGCCGCGTGGGCGTCCGGGCGGCACACCCGGCAGTTCGCCACGGTCGCCGAGGTCGACGCGCTGCCCGCCCCGCCGCCCGGCGAAGGCTGGCTGTACGCCTGGGCCTGGGAGGACGAGGCGCAGGGGCGGGTCCGTGCCCGCGGCTTCCCGCGCCGCGGCGACGGCATCGACGAGGACGAGGCCACCGGAGCCGCCGCCTTGACGCTCACGGCGGAGCTCGGCCAGCCGCTGGAGATCCGGCAGGGCGCAGCCTCCCGCATCCTGACGCGCTGCCGGCCCGGCGGCGTCGTGGACCTGGGCGGCCGTGTGACACCCCATGGTGCTGTGGGCACTTGTTCTGTGAGCACTTGATCCGTGAGCACTTGATCTGTGGGGACTTGACAGATCGTCCGCCGGATCCGGCAAGATCAAACTCATGAACGCGACTGATCTCTCCACCGGCCCCGTCCGGGTGCTCGGCATATCCGGCAGCCTTCGTTCCGATTCCTTCAACACCGCGGCGCTCCGTGCGGTCGCCGCCCTCGCCGGTGCCGAGGTGCAGCTGGAGGTGTGGGACGGCCTGGCCGCCGTTCCGCCGTACAACCAGGACGAGGAGGACGCGCCGGCCGAGGCCGTGCTCGCCCTGCGCGACGCCGTCACCGGGGCCGACGCCCTGCTCTTCGCCACCCCCGAGTACAACTCCTCCCTCCCCGGCCAGCTGAAGAACGCGCTCGACTGGGCCTCCCGCCCGTACGGCAAGGGCGTCCTCGCCGGCAGGCCGGCCGCCGTCATCGGCGCCAGCCCCAGCGGCTTCGGCGCCAAGTGGGCCCAGGCCGAGCTGCGCAAGGTCCTGACCGCGTGCGGTGCCGAGGTCGTCGGGCCCGAACTGTGCATCGCCCAGGCCCACTCGGCGTTCGGCCCCGACGGCCTGCCCACGAGCCCCGAGCTGCGGACCTCCCTCACCGAGATCACCGGGCTGCTCGCCGCGGCCGTCCGCGACGGCGCGGCGGAGCCGTCCGCCTGAGCCGTCCGCCTGAGCCGTCCGCCTGAGCCGTCCGCCTGAGTCTTCCGTCGGGGCTGCGCCCGCCGTGCGCAGCCCCGGCGCGGCCGGTTGTGCTCCTTGTGCGGGGCTGCCCCCGGGCGCACGGTAGTGGGGTTCCGCGCCGGCCGACCCGGGAGGCATCGTGATCCACATCAGCGAGACCCTGACGGTCCAGACAGTCGAGGACTTCCTGGCCGCGGACGAGCTCGCCCAGCTGAACAAGATCATGGACATCGAACTGCGGAGCACCGTCCGGCGGCCCGCCCACCAGGTGCAGGTGCTCCCGGCACCCGCGGACGCCGAGGACATCCTGCAGGTTGCCACCGCGCGGGCGCTGCCGGCCATCCGCCGCGCCATGCCCTCCGTCCGGGCCGCTGCCGCTTGGGGGTTCACGGAACTGGGGGAGGGGCAGAAGGTGCCCACCCACCTCGACGGCATCCCCGCCCCCGTGGCCCCGCCGCGCCGCATCGGCCGGATCGGCGTGACGATCAGCGACGCCGAACAGGGCGGCCTGTTCTACATCGAGACGACCTCCAGCTCCCTGCCGTGGACCGGCGCCCTGGTGGGCGAGATCGAGGGCTACGTGCCGGGAACGCCCCTCACCCGCTGCCTCTCGCACCAGGCCGCCGCCGTCCGCGAGCACGCGCAGGAGGCCGGCTGGCTGGACGCGACCCCCACCAGCCGCTGGACCGCCCACGCCCCCGCCGGAGTGGCCGTCGCCTACGGGGCGCACCTCATCCACGGCGTGACCCCCGTCGTGCGCGGCCGCGTCCGCAAGTTCCTCACGGACCTCACGGACTGACGACCGGCTTCCGGCCGCGGCGCTTGACGTACCATTCGGGACGAAATCCGTATAGTCGCCCATGGTGGACAGATCCCCTCGGATCCCAGGCCTCCAGATCCCCAGATCCCCAGATCCTCCAGGGAAAGGCGACGGACCATGACCAGCGAGGTGCTGCGCGAGCGCTACGCCCACCGTTTCCGGGCCCACGACGCCGACGGCGACGGCTGGGTGAGCGAGGACGACTTCGTCCGCCGGGCCCGGCAACTCGTCGACGGCCTGGGCGAACCCGCGGACTCGGCACGGGCGAAGGCCCTCGTCGAAGGGGTGCGCGAGAGCTGGCGCAGCATCGCCGACATCGCGGGCGTCCCCGTCGACGGCCGCATCGACGAGGAGCGGTTCGTCGCCGCACTCGCCGGCGCCTACGACTCCGGAATCGTCGCCGACATCATGCGCCCCGCGGTGGCGGCGCATGTCGCCCTCGCCGACCGGGACGGCAACGGCCAAGTCGACGAGGCCGAGTTCGTGAACGCGCAGCAAGCCGCCGGAATCGGCGCCGACGACGCCCGCAAGGCCTTTTCCCTTCTCGACCGCGACGGGGACGGAAGACTTACCGTCGCCGAATGGCAGTCCGCTGTACTGGAGTTCTACACCAGTACCGGATCCGACGTGCCCGGCGTGCGTATCCTCGGGATGAAAGCCCAATAACCACCGCGGGAGCGTTCACCGGCCAAAGGGTGCCCTTGAGAAAAGGCCCGCCGACGCGGGATCCTCGAACTCCGCGTTTCCCCTGGGGAATCAGGAGGGCCGGCACGGATGACCGCACAGACTGAATGCTCGGACTGGGGAAAGGCCGATTTCCACGCCATCTACAACTGCCCGGACCCCCGCGCCTATTTCAGCACGCTGGCACCCCTGCAGTACCAGGTCCCGCACCATGCCCAGGCCGTCTTCCGCACCCTGACCGCCGCCCTGGGCCCGCTGCGCACCGGCGACGCGCCGCTGACCGTCCTGGACCTGTGCTGCTCCTACGGGATCAACGCCGCCCTGCTCAACCACGAGGTCACCTTGGCCGAGCTCTACGAGCGCTACACGGACGGGAAGCTGTCGGCCGCCCCGGCGACCGGGGTCGCCGCGGCGGACCGCCGCTACTTCGCCGAGCGCCGCCGCCCGGAACCCGTACGCATGGTCGGCCTCGACGCCGCGCCCCAGGCCGTCGGCTACGCACGCTCCGTCGGCCTCCTCCAGCACGCCTTCGCCGAGAACCTCGAGGACCACCAGCCCTCCGACGCACTGCGCCGGGCCGTGGCCAGCACGCATCTGATCACGGTGACCGGCGGCCTGGGCTACATCTTCACCCGGACCTTCACCCGGCTCTTCGACTGCCTGGCGGCACCGCCGTGGATCGCGGCGTTCGTCCTGCGCACGATCTCCTACCAGCCGGTCATCGACCTGTTCGCGGAGATCGGACTCGTGACCGAGAAGCTCACCGGACACACCTTCCGGCAACGCCGGTTCGCCGACGGCCACGAACGCTCCGCCGCCTTCCAGGCACTCGGCCGGCAGAAACTCGACCCGGCGGGCAAGGAGGACGACGGCTACTACCACGCCGACCTGTACCTCTCCCGACCGTCCGCCGAGGTGGCGGCGCTGCCCATGGGGGCTTTGCTGCCCGCCGGGTGAGCGCGCGCGGGGACCCTTCCCCGCGCCCCGTAGGGGCGCGGGGAAGTATCGATGTGCGGCTCTGCCGCGTGGGCGCGATCAGCCCAAGGCGGCCCGCAGCCGCAGCACCGCGCTAGCCGACCGCCCGCTCAAGGGCCTTGAGAGCCGTGGCGAGCGAGGCCAGCGTCGCTTCATCGACGATGCCCCCGGTCTCCTGATCGATCCGGGTGGCGATCAGCCCGACGCACAGGCAGGCGTCGTCGACGACCGCGCCGGTCATCATCCTGAGCGTCTCGCGCAACTGCGCGTTGGCGAAATCGCCCCCGGTCGGTGACGGCGAGCCGGTCACCACGCCGACCGGCTTGTCCACGAACTCGCCACTGCTGACGAGCCAGTCGAGCGCGTTCTTGAGCACGCCGGGCACGCCGTGCGCGTACTCGGGGCTGACGATCAGCACCGCGTCGGCCTCCGCCACGGCGGCCCGCAGGGCCGCGACCGGTGCGGGCGCGACGGCGCCCTCGCCGTCGAGGTCGGGATTGAAGTGGGGGAGGGCGCCGATGTCGGCGGTCCGGGCCTCGGCATCCGTGAGCTCCAGCGCCCTACGCAGGACGGTGCCGTTGGCCGAACGGGCCCGCAGGCTCCCGGAGATGGCGGTGATCTTCATGGGGAGGGAGCCTACGTGAGCGGTCTTGGCGGAGAACTGCCGACCGTCCGCGGGGCGACTGAGGACGTCCCTTGACAGCCGGTCGGGCTGCCACGACTGTTGTCGCGCCCCAAAGGCCCGAGCTCCTTCGGAATCCATGGAGGAAGAGTGACGAAACGTTCATGGTGCGCTGCAGCCCTGGCCCTGGTACTCGCCTCCTCCGCCGGGGTGGCGACGGCGTCCGCGGCCACGACGGCCCCGGACACGGCGTCGCACGGCGCGACGGCGAAGCCGCAGAGAGACAGACCCGACCTGAACGGCCTGCGCGTCAAGGCCGTCAACAGCCCGGCCATCTACCTGATCCTCGACGGCAGGCGCCACTGGATACCCAACCCGACCACCTACAACAACCTGTTCCGTGACTGGAACGGCGTCGCGCAGGTCCTCGACATCTGGAGCATCACGGAGGACAGCGCGCTCAGCGACGGCGCGTTCCTCGGCAAGGCGCCGGACCGGCCCGAGGTCTATCTGTTCAGCAACGGCGTCAAGCGCTGGATCACCAGCCCGGCGGCGATGGACAAGTACTACTTCGCCTGGAACAGGATCCAGAACCTGCCCGACGAGGCGGTGTACTCCGTCCCGAACGGAGCGAACATCTCCTGACCCACCGCGCTCCGCACATGGGGCCCGCTGCGCACTGCGGCGGGCCCTTCTGTCTGCCCAGAACCGGAACCCCGTCGTCAACTTGCTTGCTCGAACAACCTCTTGCTCGACCGAGCAAATGTCCGGTACCGTTTTGCTCATGCAAGCAAGCAGTAGCTCGGCCAAGCAAGACGCCTCCGGTGCCCGGACGTTCACCGAGTCCGCCCGGAGGGCGCAGATCGTCGCCGCCGCCATAGAGGTCATCGCCGAAGTCGGCTACGGCAAGGCCTCGTTCGCACGGATAGCCCGGCACGCCGGGCTGAGCAGCACGGGGATGATCTCGTACCACTTCGCCGGCAAGGACGACCTCATGCGCGAGGTCGTCGTCGAGGTCCTGCGCGTCGCCGACGCCTACATGCGCCCGAGGATCGAGGCCCATTCCGACTTCTCGGCCCGGCTGCGCACGCACATCGAGTCGAACCTGGAGCTGCTCGTCGAGTACCCGAAGCATCTGCCGGCCCTGATCGAGGTGCTGTCCAACGTCCGCGGGGACAGTGCGGGGATGGGCGAGTTCGTCGGTGCGACGGAGATGATGCACCACGTCCTGGCGGAGCGCATGCGCGTCGCTCAGCGGGCGGGAGTCTTCCGGGAGTTCGACGCCGATGTGATGGTCCACGCGATGCGCGGAGCCATCGACGAGGTGATCGGCCGCGCGGCGCGCGAGCCCGGCCTCGACGTGACGGCCTACGGCCGGGAGCTGGCGGACCTGTTCGATCACGCGACGCGCAAGACCGAGGCGTGACGGAATCACGCACCGACTTACGGACGGGCTTACGGACGGACTTGGGAATGACGGGGGAATCAGCAGTGGACAGCGAACGGGAGAGCGGTCAGGCGCTGCAGCAGCAGCCGGCCGGGGAACAGCAGGCCGGGGTGCCCGGCCCGACGGAGAAGGAGAAGGCCGCCCGCCTGCGCCGGCACCTCGCGCGGCAGCTCGTGCTCGAGCTCGCCCTGCCGCTGGGCAGCTACTACGGGCTGCGCGCCGCAGGCTGGGGGCAGTGGCAGGCCATGGCGGTGGGCGCACTGCTGAGCGTGCCGTGGATCGTCCATGGCATGATCCGGCAGCGCAAGATCGACATGATGGCGGTCTTCACCCTGGTCCTGCTGCTCCTCGGCTCGCTGGTGGCCATGGTGACGGGCAGCGCCCGGGTACTGCTGGTCCGGGACAGCTGGATGCTCGGCACGCTGGGGCTGTGGATGCTCGGCACGCTGCTGACGCGCCGTCCCTTCCAGCTCACCGCCGGGCGGGCGATCGCCGTCGCGAAGACGGGGGAGGCCGGCGCGCGGGAATGGGAGTCCAGGTGGGAGCGGGACGAGGCGTTCCGGTGGCACATACGCCTGATCTCGGCCGTGTGGGGTGCGGTGTTCACCCTGGACGCCGTGGCGCGAGCCGTGCTGGCCTTCACCCTGCCGGTCGACCTGGTCGCGGCGGTCAGCACCGCCCAATGGCTGGTGGTGCTCGCCTGCCTGCTGATTTTCCACACCCGCTACGTCACCCGGCACGGGCTGAAGGCGTAGCAGGTCCAGGGGTATACGGGGGACATGATGACGGAAACCGATGTGATCGTCGCCGGCGCCGGGCCCACCGGGCTGATGCTGGCCAACGAGTTGGGGCTGGCCGGGGTCCGCACGCTCGTCGTGGAGCGGCTTCCCGAGCGCAGCGGCCAGTCCAAGGCGCTGGGCCTGCAGCCGCGCACCGCCGAGGTGCTGCAGATGCGCGGCTGGCTGGAGCCGCTGCACGAGCGGGCCGTCAGCAGGCTGGACGGCGGGCACTTCGCCGGGATCCCGCTGGACTACGGGGTCTTCGGCACCCGCTTCCCGTACCAGATCGGCATCCCGCAGCCCCGGGTCGAGGAGTACCTGGAGCAGCGGCTCGCCGGATACGGCATCCCGGTGCTGCGCGGCTGTGAACTGACCGGGTTCCGGCAGGACGCCGAGGGCGTCACCGTCAGCGTCGACGGCCCGGACGGTCCGCGCTCGCTGCGGGCCGCCTATCTGGTGGGGGCCGACGGCAGCCGCAGCCGGGTGCGCAAGGAACTCGGCGTCGCCTTCCCCGGCCGGGACGGCCGTGTGTCCTTGGCCGTCGCGGACGTCGTGCTCGACGACCCGGGCGGCATCCTGCCCGCGGAGTGGCGGATGCCGTCCTTCGAAGTCCGTGACGGAGCAGGCGCGTTCCTGCTCCCGCTCGGCGACGGAGTGCACCGGATGCTGTTCGGCGGACCGGAGCAGCAAGGCCTCGACCGCGATGCCCCGGTCTCCGAGGAGGAGGTCCGCGTGGCGCTGCACCGCGAGCACGGCGACGCCCTCCGGCTGAAGGCGGTTTGCTGGGCTTCCCGTTTCACCGACGCCTCGCGCCAGGCCGCGCAGTACGCCGTCGGCCGGGTGCTGCTCGCCGGGGACGCCGCCCACATCCACCTCCCGGCGGGCGGGCAGGGACTCAACCTCGGCATGCAGGACGCCGTCAACCTCGGCTGGAAGCTCGCCGCCTGCGTGCGGGGCCGGGCGCCGGAAGACCTCCTGGACACCTACCACTCCGAGCGCCATCCGGTCGGTGCGCGGGTCCTGGAGAACACCCGGGCACAAGGCGTGCTGATGCTTCCCGACACCGACGTCCACGCGCTGCGGAGCATCGTGACCGACCTGTTGGACACACCGGAGGCCAACCGCCGCATCGCCGGGATGATTTCGGGCCTCGACATCCGCTACCCGATGCCGGGTTTCCCCGAACACCCGCTGCTGGGCCGCCACGTGGCGGACGTCCCGCTGACCACCGGCCGGGGGCTGCTGCTGACCTCCGGCGCGCAGCCCGCCCTGGAGACGCTGATACGGCCCTGGCAGGACCGGTTCGACCGGATGGCGGCCGACATCCCGGGCGGCGACGGTGCCGCGGCCGTGCTGCTGCGACCGGACGGGCACGTCTGCTGGGCCGGCCCTGCCGACGGCGAGGGACTCGGTGCCGCACTCAGCCGCTGGTTCGGTGGTGCGTGATCGCGCCCCAAAGGGGCGCGGGGCTGTTACTCCCCCAGCTACCTCCCCCAGCTACCGCTGGGGGTGCTCCCAGGAGGTGCCCCCAGGAGGTACCTCCAGCGGCTCCGCCGCGTGGGCGCGACCAGCCACGATGAGCTCGCAGTCGACGCACTGCGCTACCGGCGGAGCGCTCGGCCCCGGCCCGGCGCCCGCAGCGCGAGCACGGCCATGTCGTCGTGACCGTCACTGGGCCGCGCTGCGGCAACCGCCTTGCCCAGCACGTCCAGTGGCCGGTCCGCATGGGCCGCGGCGACCTCCGCCACCGTGCGCAGGGCGTCGTCCATGTCGCGCTCCGGATGCTCGTACAGCCCGTCGGTGAACATCAGCACGGTCGCGCCCGGCGGCAGGACGTGCCGGTGGTCGTGCCGGGGGAGCCCCGCATCGGTGCCCAGCGGCACGTCCGGTTCGCCCGCCAGGTACTGCCACCGCCCGTCCGTGGTGACCACCAGCGGCGGAGGGTGTCCCGCGCTGCTCCACAGCAGCGACCAGCCGCCCTCGCAGGGCTCGATGCGGGTCATGCACACGGTGGCCATCGTGGGGTCGGCGACCGCCTGCAGGGTGCGGTCGAGACGGTCGAGCAGGGCACTGGGCGGCGCGCCGGGCTCGTAGGCCAGGGCCCGCAGCATGTTGCGGACCTGTGCCATGGTGGCGGCTGCCTGCACGTCGTGGCCGATGACGTCGCCCACGATCATCACCCGGGCGCCGTCGGGCAGCACCAGCGCCTCGTACCAGTCCCCGCCGAGCAGGGCCGGTTCGGCCGCCGGCTGGTACAGGGCCCAGGAGGTGAACGGCGCGAGGTCGGGCAGGCGGGGCAGCAGCAGCCGCTGGAACTGCTCGGCGCCGTTGCGGACCTGGCCGTAGAGGCGGGCGTTCTCGATGGCGACGCCCGCCGCCCCGGCGAGGGCGACGACCACGGACTCGTCGGCCGCGTCGAAGGGCCTGCCGTCCCGACGGTCCGTCAGGTAGAGGTTTCCGTAGACGTGCCCGCGCACCGAGATGGCCACGCCCAGCAGGCTGCGCATCGGCGGGTGGCCCGGCGGGAACCCCGCCGACCGGGCGTCGGCGGCGATGGAGTCCACGCGCAGCGGCCGCGGGTCGCTGATCAGCAGGCCCAGCAGCCCTTCGCCGTGCGGCGGGGCGACATCCGCCAGCCGGGCCCGCTCCGTGCCGTCCAGGCCGACGGGGATGAAGTCGGCGAGCCCGGCGCCCTCTTCGTCGAGGACGCCGAGCGCGCCGTAGCGGGCGCCGACGAGTTCCATGGCGGTGGCGACGATGCGGCGCAGCACCACGGCGAGTTCCAGCTCCCCGCTGATGGAGACCATGGCCCCCAGCAGCGCCCGCATCCGCTCCTGGGTCCTGGCGAAGTCGGCGAGCCGCTCGCCGAGCCGGCCGGGGTCCGCGTCGTCCGCTGCGCTCGTTGCCACGGACCCCACAGTAGCGATCCGATGATCCGGTAGCAGGGTGCGGCCGGGTCAGTCGGAGGGGCAGTCCTTCCAGGCGAGCCGGTAGATGGTGTTGATGGCACCGTCGGTGGAGTCCATGGCCATGAAGCTGGTGGTCTTCTCCGGGTCCGAGGTTCCGGCCGCCACGGTCAGTTCCGTGTTGACGTTGAAGTTGCGCTGCTCGCCGCAGGGCGACCACACCCGCTGGGCGATGTCGGTGGTGTCCGTGGCCTGCCAGTTGTCGACGAGGGGACCCTTGAACGGGTGGGAGGCGACGGCGGTCTCCGCCTGTCCCTGGAAGTAGTACGAGGCCTTCTGCTCGCCCGTCGCGCCCGCTTCGAGGTGCGCGAAGCCGCGGTAGTCGGCGCTGGCGACGGCATAGGTGAAGCCCTGGGGGACGTGCACGATCAGATTGAGCTGGCAGTTCTTGCGGAAGTCGGTCGGCGAGGCACCGACGCCGACCTCGGCGAGGTATTTGCTGTACGTAATGGTGAAGGCGGTGTTGTCCGGGGAGACGGCGATGGCCGCCGAACCGGCCGGACAGCCCGAACCGTTGACGGTCGCGATCTCGATCACAATCTTGTCGGGCGGCACATGGATGCCGGCCGCCGCCGCGGGCGATGCATTGGTGGCCAATACCGGGGCGCATAACGCGGCGAGCGCGCTGCCGGTGGCCAGAAATCTGGACATGAGGCTCCCATGGTGGTCGCGACCGTGCTGCCGGGCACGGCCTGGCTGCGGAAACGATGCCGAGCGGATGCGAACGGAAAATTTGAGAGCGCAATAATCCGTATCCGTGGGAATCCGGATACCGGATACGAATGCTTCATCAATTCCACACGCCCGCGCAGAAGTCAATACGGTCCGTCCGCAGGCCAAACGGGAATCGGCCCCTCCGGCGCCGGTCGGGGAGAGTTGTAGGAACCGTACAGTCGGCCCCGGTCCCTCCTGACAGGGCCCGCCGCCGCCGGGACACGGTGCATCGGCAAGGATGACGGGGTGCTCGCTCCCCTGAACCCCGCGGACCCCGGCTTCGCACGCGACCCCTACCCGTACTACGCGCAGCTGCGCGCCCGCGGCCCCGCGGTCCGCGTGCCCCTGGCCAACGGCACCCACGCCTGGCTCGTCACCGGCCACCGGCAGGCGCGCGAGGTCCTGGCCGACCCGCGCTTCTCGAACGTCCCGCCGCAGGGCGCCGGCCGCCCCAAGCCGGACTCCCCGGCCCAGCGCGCCCGCGAATGCCTCGCCCGGCACATGCTCAACTCCGACGCCCCCGACCACACCCGGCTGCGCCGGCTGACCACCGCGGCCTTCACCCCGCGCCGCGTCGACGCCCTGCGCCCGCGCATCGAGCGGCTGACCGACGGACTGCTCACGGACCTGTCCGGCCGGCTCGCCCGGGAGGGCACGGCCGACCTGGTCGACCACTTCGCCTTCCCGCTGCCGGTCCTCGTCATCGGCGAGGTGCTCGGCGTGCCGGAGGCCGACCGCGCCGACCTGCGCACCTGGACCTACCGGGTCGGGTCGCCCGCCGACGCGCTGGAGGACGGCGCGGCCGACGACGCATGGACGCGCCTGCACGCCTACTTCACGCAGCTGATCGCGACGAAGCGGGACGCCCCGGGCGACGACCTGTTCAGCACCCTCGTCCACGACGCCGACGAGGGCGGGCTGGACGACGGCGAACTGCTCGCCATGGCCTTCCTGCTGCTCTTCGCGGGCTACGAGACCACCATGAACCTGCTCGCCTCCGCCGCACTCCTGCTGCTCACCCACCCGCAGGAACTGGCCGACGCACAGCAGGGCGGCCCCGATCACTGGGCCGCGGTGACCGAGGAGGTGCTGCGGCACGCGAGCCCCCTGGAGGGGACGACCTGGCGGCGCACGACGGAGGAGGTGGACCTCGGCGGCGGCACCGTCGTCCCCGCAGGGGCCTCGGTCCTGGTCGTCCTCGCCGCAGCGGGCCGCGACCCCGAGTACTTCCCCGAGCCGGACGCCTTCCGGCCGGCCCGCCACCGCCCCGACGGCGGCCGGCCCGCGCCGCACCTGGCCTTCGGCCACGGCCCGCACTTCTGCCTCGGCTCCCGCCTCGCCCGCCTGGAGGCCGCCGTCGCACTCCCGCGCCTCTTCGCGGCACTGCCGCACCTGCGCCTCGCCGCCGACCCGGAGATGCTGCCGTACCGGCCGGGCCTGCTGGTCCGCGGCCCGCGCACGCTGCCGGTGCGCAGCGGCTGAGCCGCCGGCCGCGCGGCTGGGCGGGCTTGGCGAAGTGCAGTGCGTGATCGCGCCCCAAAGGGGCGCGGGGAACTGCGCGACCAGCTACGACGAGCCCGCAGCCGACGCACTGCACTTCCCGCGGAGCGTTCAGGCGGGCCGGGCCCGCAGGCGTTCGGCCGTCAGCTGCCGGACGCCCGAGCGGACGGCCCAGAAGAAGACGGCGAGCGAGACGGCCGCCACGGTCACCGAGTCGTAGGGGGCCGGCAGCCGTCCCGAGCCCTTGAACGTGCCGAGCCACGACAGCAGGGTCAGCACGCCCAGGTACACCACCATCCATGTCCCCGTGCGCAGTTCACCGGTCAGTGAACTGCCGTGATCGGGGCGCCACATGGTGACGAAGAGCACCAGCCCGGCCAGCACGAGCGGCAGGGCCAGCCGCAGATCCTGCCACCCGGACCAATAGACGAACTCGCTCGACACCACGAAGCTGAGGGGTGCGATCCAGCGCAGCCCGGGCACCCAGCCGGCCGTGCCGGCGCCCCCCGGCTCGGCCCGGAACACCGCGACGGCGACGGCCGAGGCCGCGTAGATCAGCAGATACATGTCGCCCATGACGCGGACGATGCTCTGCCAGCCGCCGAACGGCAGCAGGAAGAGCACGATCACCACGAGGTTGAGCAGCAGGGCGCGTTGCGGGATACCGCTGCGCTTGTCCACCTGCATGAAGAAGCGGGGGAGCGTGCCGTTCTTGGCGAGCGCGTAGGTGTGCCGCGCGTCGATCGCCACCCCGACGTAGGCGGAACCGCCGGGGGAGAGCACGGCGTCCGCGTACAACAGGCTGGACAGCCAGTGCAGATTGAGGATGAGCGCCAGCTGCCCGAACGGCGAGTCGAAGCTGACCCCGTGCCACCCGTGCCCGAGCAGATGTTCCGGCACGGTGAACAGGAAGGCCACCTGCAGCGCCAGGTACATCAGCAGAGCCAGCGCGATGCCGGTGAGCACCGAAGCGGGAATGGTCTTGCGGGGGTTGGACGTCTCGCCGGAGAAGTCCAGCGGTGCCTGGAAGCCGTTGACCGAGTAGACGATGCCGCCCCCGGCCAGGGCGGTCAGACAGGCCGCGTAGCCGTAGGGTGCGAAGCCGCCGTGGTCGGTCAGCCGCCCGGAGTGCCAGCCGGAGGCGAACAGGGCGATGACGGTGACGATCGGCACGACGACCTTGAAGATGGAGACGATGTTGTTCAGCCGCGCGAACAGCCGTACGGCGAACCAGTTCAGGGCCGTCAGCAGCACACTGAGCGCGACGGCGACGCCCAGTCCGGCGAGCGTGAGCGTGTGACCGTTGTAGATGACCGGCCAGTAGTGCGCCATGTACTGCATGATCGCGCTGATCTCGGCCGCGGTCCCGCCCACCGACAGCAGCACCGACCAGCCCACCAGCGTGCCGACCAGCCGGCCGCTGGCGTACAGCGGCCAGCGGACCGTGCCGCCGCCCTCCGGCCGGGAGGCCCCCAGTTCGATCATCACCAGGGCCACCAGCGCGCACAGCAGTCCCGCACCGATCCACGAGAGCAGCGCCGCCGGCCCGGCCGTCTGTGCGGCGTACATCGCGGCGAACAGCCAGCCGGAACCGACGATGTTGGAGAAGCCGATGGCCGTCAGGCCCCAGAAGCCGAGGTCCCGGTGCAGCCGCCGCTCCTGCGTGAGCACGGTCGGCGCGACACCGTCCCCCGCGACGCGCCCTTCGGGCTCCGTTCTGTCCGGATCCGCCTGCGACATGACACGGCCCTCCTCGTCCCTGGTTGGAGGCCATGATCCTTCTCCCGCGGAGAGGACGCCAGTGTCAGGGCTGGAGCGACCGATGGGCTAACCCGCCGACGACGGGCGGAGTTTGAGCCGCACCTCCAGCTCGTGCTCGCCCGGAACCGTCCCCTGGTCCTCCACGTCGAACGCCGCCGCGAGCTCCTGCCTGACCTGGCGGACGGGATCCGCCGCGCCGAAGAGGTCGACGCTCACGGGGGCCGACAGCGGCACCGGGGCGCCCTTCGAGGGCACGCTGCGGGTGCGGGCGTCGACGACCATGCACCAGACCATGCGGTCGGCCATGTCCGGCGCCGCGGCCGTCACCTCGCTGCGCGACTCCTCCTCCACATCGGGGAAGGCCGCGTCCAGGGCACGGAAGACCGCGCCCGCGTCCTCGTGGCCGCAGGTGGTCAGATGCACACTGACGTGGTCGGCACTCTCGACGTGACCCCCGTGGTCCGCACGGTCGTGGACGCTCATGACCCGGTGCTCCTGTCGTGGCGGCAGTGTCACTGTCGACCGTACGAGATGCCGGGCCGACCGGCACCAGCACAGGGCCAACCGGGCTCTTCCCGCCCCGGCGCCGGAAACGGAAGACTTCCGTCAAGATCATTACGAGACAGCAGGATTGGCGCCCGAACGGGTTCTGGGGCGAAGGTCCTTGCGGCTACAACGTGATCGTCAAGCAGCCCTGCTGCCCGTTCCCCACAAGGGAGAGACCATGAAGCGGATCCGTACGGCCGTCATCACGGCCGTGTCGGCCTTCGCCCTCGCCCAGCCGTCCTTCTCCGCCGCCGCGGCGGGCGGCGGAGGCTGGACCCCGCCGGCCTGCAACCGCGTCACCGGCGACGGAGCCGTCACCTTCACCACCGACGACGGCAGGACCCTCGCTCCCACCAGCGGCACCCTCCAGCAGACCGGCTACACGCACGGCCTGGTGGCCCTGGAGACGGCCAACACGCTGCTCGCCGCGCACAACAGCACCCTGCAGCTCTCGGCCGACGCCGGCTGCACCTGGACCCCGGTCGCCACGCTCGGCAGCAGCTCCAGCCGGCTCACCGCGGCCCGCGGCGACCGCGCCTTCGCCTGGGAGCCGAACGGGCGCCACCTCGCCCGCGTGGACGGCCGGACCGTCACGACACTGAAGCCGCCCACGACCGCCATCACCGGCCTGGGCACCGACCGCGCCCGCCCGGACCACGTGCGCCTCGCCGGCAAGGACGGCCGGCTGTACGACTCGACGGACGCGGGCGCCAGCTGGAAGTCCGTAGGAACCCTGGCCTTCCCCCGGGGGACGGGCATCTACTCCGTCGCCTTCGACCCCGCCGACCTCGACCACGCCGTCGTGGGCGCCATGGTGCGCGGCGGCGCGGTGACCACGGACGGCGGCGCCACCTGGAGCCCCGTCACCGGTCTGTCGGGCACCGCGGGCGGCTCCGCGAACCTCTTCCGCGCGGCGGTCTCGCCCGCCGACCCCTCCGTGGTCTACGCGCTGGGCATCGACCTCGTCGAGGCCGCCCCGGGCGCGGCCACCGAGGGCCGCCACCTGTACCGGTCCACCGACGGCGGCCGCACCTTCACCAAGGCCGTCGACGACTCGGGGCAGACCAAGCTGACCAACAGCACCCTGCTCGCCCCGAGCCCCGCCGACCCGGACGTCCTGTACTTCGAGTTCGGCACCTGGTTCCAGGGCGAGGGGACCGACCTGTTCCGCTTCGACGCCGCCACGGGCACGGTCACCAAGACCCACAACCGCTACGACGGCATTTCCGCCATCGCCTTCCACCCGGACCGGCCGGATGTGATGTACCTGGGGGTCGAGGAAGTGCGTGTGGACGAGCGCCCGTAAGGAGCGTACGCGGCACGCGTGTCGCGCACTCGTTCGGCTGAGTTCCGCCGCCCGGCCGATTGCGGAGCGGCCTGCGCGGTAGCGATCAAGTGCCGACCGGCTCGCGGCCTGCCGCACCGGTGCGGCACTCGCCGTTCCGGAAAGGCAGGCCCCCATGCCGATGCGTCGTCCGCTGCGCACCGCCCTGCCGGTCGTCCTGGCGGCAGGACTGACCGGCGCAGGGCTCACCGCGGCCCCGCCCGTCTCCGCCGCCCGCACCACCGGCCACCGGGCCGGCCACGCGGCCACCCGGGCCGTCATGGGCCAGATCGTGCGCGGCGGAGTGCCCGGCGTGCTGGGCCGGGCCCGGGAGGGCGGGCACGTGTGGAACGCCTCGTCCGGGCTCGCCGACATCAGGCGCGCCCGGGCCCCGCGGCCCGGCGACCGCTTCCGCATCGGCAGCAACACCAAGACCTTCGTCGCCACCGTCGTGCTCCAGCTGGAGGCCGAACACCGGCTCGCCCTCGGGGACACGGTGGAGCACTGGCTGCCGGGCACGGTCCACGGCAACGGCAACGACGGCAGCCGTATCACCGTCCGCCAACTCCTCAACCACACCAGCGGGATCTACGACTACACCGCCGACCCCGCCCTCGCCGCCAAGGCGTTCGGCAAGGACTTCCTCCGCCACCGCTTCGACACCTACCGGCCCCGGGACCTGGTAAAAACCGCCCTGGCACACCGGCCGCTCTTCGCCCCGGGCACCGGATGGAGCTACTCCAACACCAACTACGTCCTGGCCGGCATGATCATCGAGAAGGCGGCCGGCCACTCCTACGCGGCCGAGATCCGGCGACGCATCATCAGACCGCTCGGCCTGCACGCCACCACCGTCCCCGGCACCTCGCCCCGCATCCCCCGCCCCGCCGAACGCGGGTACCTCAGACTCCCCGGCGAGCCTCCCGGCACCGCGCTGCACGATGTCACGGCGATGAACCCCAGCGTCGCCGGGGCGGCAGGCGAGATGATCTCGTCCGTGGGCGACCTCCAGTCCTTCTACCGTGCCCTGCTGCGCGGCCGGCTGTTGCCCGGGCGACAGCTCGGCGAGATGCTCACGACCGTGGACACCGGAGTCCGCGAGATCGGTCGGTACGGACTGGGTATCGACGAACAACGGCTCTCCTGCGGCATGACGGTGTGGGGCCACGGCGGCGGCATCCCCGGCTTCCTCTCCCTGGTCAACAGCACGCGCGACGCCGGCCACACCGCGGCCTTCAGCATCAACGCCTACGGCTTCGCCTTCGACCTGCTCGCCCTGCTCGAAGCGGAGTTCTGCGGCAAGGCCCCGGCCCCGCAGGCGCGAGCCGTCACCGGCGCATCCGCGCCCGGATTCCACTGAGGCCGCCCCCATGCCCCGCACACCGGCCCGCTGCTACCACTTCATCAGCCACCGCACCATCCGCGCCGCCCTGGGCGACCGCCCCCGCCGCGACGTGCACTGGATCCCCGCACGCCCGGGAACGGTGTGCGCCGAGATCGGCAGCGGCGGCGGCTTCTACACCGCGGAACTGGCCCGCCACCTGGGCCCGCAGAGCCTGCTCGTGGCCCTCGACCCGGCCGCGGCGGACATCCCGCACGAGCCGCCCGCCGCACCGGGCGCCCGCACCGCACACATCGCCGGGGACGGCTGTGCCCTGCCCTTCGCCACAGCCACCCTCGACGCCCTCCTCTACAGCTACAGCCTGGAGGAAATGCCGGACGCACGGGCCGCGTTGACCGAGGCCGAGCGCGTGCTGCGCCCGGGCGGCCAGCTGGTGCTGTTCCTGTGGCGGCCCGTGCTCCACGCTCGGCGCGCCGCCTCCGTCCTCGCCCTGTGCCGCGAGCGGTTCGAGGTGGTACGGGCGGAGCGCGGGATGCAGAACCTGCGGCTGGCCTGCCGGAAGCCGTGACCGTCCACTGCGGTCACGCCACGCCGCAGTCCTGCAGGTCACCGGTGGTCTCGGTGATGTCGAGGTCCCAGACGTAACCGGCGCTGTCGGCCCACTGGACGCCGTTGCGCCCGGGCCGTTCGATACCGAGCACCAGCCGCTTGCCGTTGTTGTCGTCGATCTTGCAGACCCCGGCGACGTCGTCGCCGGCCCACGCGGTCCCGACCTGCGGAGTGCTCAGGCCGGGACCGGAGTACATACCGGTGTCGACCCGGGGATGGACGCCCTTGCCATAGCCGTTGCAGCTCGGCAGGTCCCCGGTGTACTCGACGATGTCGAGATCCCAGATGTATCCGGCGGTGTTGGCCCACTGGACGCCGTTGCGCCCCGGCCGCTCGATGCCCAGCACGAGCCGCTTGCCGTTGTTGTCCAGGACCTGGCAGATGCCGGCCACGTTGTCGCCGGCCCACGCCGTGCCGATCTGCGGCGTGCTCAGGCCGGGGCCGAAGTAGATGCCGGTGTCGACCCTCGTGTGGATCTCCTTTCCGGCACCGGTGATCCGCGCTGCCGCAGCCGGCGACCCGGCGGTGTGCTGCGCCGCCGAAGCCGGTACGGCCATCGCCATCGCCAGGGCCGCGCACGCCGCAACGGCGACGGACAGGGGTCTCGCTCTCCGCATGGCTGTTCCCTCCCTTGCCGTGCCCGGCCGGGCGGCCGGACACGGCAGGAATGATCGTGCGGGGAAAGGGAGTTCCTGTAGATGCCGGTCCGACAATGGCGTGAATCCGTCAGGCGCGCGGGGGCCGCTCGCGGACCACGTCCGCCGCGGCCTTGTCGTCGCGCAGCCCCAGGAAACGGGGGTGCCTCAGCCGGCCCGCCGGGGTCCATTCGGCGAAGGCGATCTGCGCGACGAGTTCGGGGCGCACCCAGTGGGCGCCCTTCTCCCGCACCTCGTCGTGGAACGGCGAGTCCCGCTGCCCGAGTCCGTCGAGACGGCGGCGCAGCCCGGCCAGGACGGCCGTGGAGAACCCCGTGCCCACTTTGCCCGCATACCGCAGCCGGCCGTCCTCGAAATAGCCGAGGAGCAGGGCGCCGAAGCCGGTACGGCTGCCGGAAGGGTCGGTGAAGCCGCCCACGACCAGCTCCTGCCCGGTGGAGCACTTGAGCTTGAGCCAGTCCCGGGAACGCCGGTGCACGTACGGGGCGTCGGCGCGCTTGGCCATCAGCCCTTCCCAGCCCCGCGCGCAGGCCTCGTCCAGCAGGGCCCCGGCGTCCCCCGTGCGGTGCGCGGTGAAACGGAGCGGTGGCCGCAGATCGAGGACCTCGCGGAGCAGGGCCTTGCGGGTGTGCAGCGGCAGTCCGGTGGTGTCCACGCCGTTCAGGCTGAGCAGATCGAAGAGGTAGTAGACGACGCGGACCCTGCTCGCTCTCGCCACGGCGGGGTCGGTGATCTGCATCCGCTGCTGCAGCCGGGCGAAGTCGGTCCGCCCCCCGGACAGGGCCACCACCTCGCCGTCGACCGTGAAATCCCCGCAGTCCTGGGCGTCCAGGGCGTCGACCAGTTCGGGATAGGCGGCATCGCCCGCCTGCCCGGTACGGGAGACCAGGCGCACCCGGCCCGCGCGGCGCGAGGCGAGCAGGCGCACGCCGTCCAGCTTCCGCTCGAAGACCCAGTCGTCGCCGAACGCCCGGCGCTCGCTCGGCACGGCGAGCATCGGGTGGGCGGTGTCCTGCTCCGGGGCCGGACGCAGCCGGGCGAGCTGTGCGGGGGTGAGCCGGTCGAGGGGCCCGGGCTTCACCATCGGCATCGTCCGTCCCGGGTCGGGAGTGTGCGTGGTGCTGTCGTCACCAGCTTCCCGCCCGGAGCGACGGCCCGCATTCCGGATCCGTAGCTGCAGAGGAAGGCCGCGCGCCCTCGCCGGAGGTGGACGAGGAACGCGCGGCCGGTGCGGGCGGAGCGCTTCAGCGCCTCACCCGCGGTGCCCTCGGCGGCTGGAACCGGGGCTGCTCACTCGTTGACGAGCGTGTTGCCGGTGGAGCTGTTGAGGATGCCGACGACCGAGACGGTGTTGCCGCCGACGTTCGGGGAGACGCGGGGCGCGACCTGGGCGATGTTCCCGGCGACGACGCCCGGGTCCTTGCAGGTCGCGCCGTGGGCGCCGTCGGCGGTGGCGGTGGCTGCTCCGGCGCCGATGGCGGCGGCGGCCAGGGCGGTCACGGCGGCGGCGTTGCGGATGCTCATGATGTCTCCATCGTGGAAGGGGGTTTGGCAGAGCAAAGGCTCTGGCAAGAGAGAGTCTTGCTCACGGAAAACCGCTTCCCTTACGAGCGGACGATATGTTCATCCTGTCCGGCGACGGCCGGTCCGCCCTTGACCACTTGTGGGTGTACCCAGTTGCGCCAACAGCCCGGAATATGACGGAAGTTAAGCGTTCCGCGACCGGTGCTGATCACCGGCCTCGCCCGGGGCTACCGGCGATTGTCAGACCCCGGTGGCAGAGTCGTGCAGGTGAGATGGGCAGTGGCAGCAGGGACGGGCGGCGAGGGCGTACGCCTGTGCCCGGTCGACGGCGAGGGACGGGCCGCCGGGCCGGTCGTGGCGGAGCGGAGCCTGGCCGAGGCGGTACGGGCCCGGCCCGGGGCCGACCGGTGGGTGTGGCGCGCCACACGGGAGATCTACGGGCGGCTGCTCGCCGAGGGCGTCCGCGTGGCGCGGTGCTACGACGTGGAGGCCGCGGAGGCACTGCTCATCGGCCACGAGGAGGGCCAGGCGGGCCAGCCCCGCTCACTGGCCGCCGGCTGGGCGCGGCTGCACGGACTGCCCGTGCCGGAGGACCCGCCCGTGCGCACGGCCGAGACCCAGCCCTCGCTCTTCGAGCCCGGCCCCGTACCCCTGCCGCCGGGCACCGACGAACTGGACGCCCTGCTGGAGGTGTACGCGGCCCAGCTCGCCCGCACGGAACGCACCGCGCACCCCGGCAGGATGCGGCTGCTGACCGCCGCGGAGTCGGCCGGCACGCTCGTCGCCGCCGAGATGGGCCGCACCGGGGTGCCCTGGCGCGCGGACGTGCACCGCGAACTGCTCACGTCCCTGCTGGGCGAGCGCTATCCGGGCGGCCAGGAGACCCGACGCCTGGCCGAACTGGCCGAAGAGGTCTCGCAGGCGTTCGGCGAGCGGGTCCGCCCCGACCTGGCCGCCGACATCGTCCGGGCCTTCGCGCGCCAGGGCATCGCCCTGACCTCCACCCGGGCCTGGGAACTGCAGGGCATCGACCACCCCGCCGTCCCGGCGCTCCTGGAGTACAAGAAGCTCTACCGCGTGCACACCGCCCACGGCTGGTCCTGGCTGCAGACCTGGGTGCGCGACGGCCGCTTCCGCCCCGAGTACCTGCCGGGCGGCACGGTCTCCGGCCGCTGGACGGCCAACGGCGGCGGCGCCCTGCAGATCCCCCGGATCATCCGGCGCGCGGTCGTGGCCGACCCGGGCTGGCGCCTGGTCGTCTCCGACGCCGACCAGATGGAGCCGCGCGTACTGGCCGCCATCTCCCGCGACCCCGGCCTGATGGAGGTGGCCGGCAGCGGCCGGGACCTCTACGCGGACCTCGCCGAGCGCGCCTTCTCCGGCGACCGCGACCGGGCCAAGCTCGCCATGCTCGGCGCGATCTACGGACAGACCTCTGGCGACGGCCTCAAACACCTGGCCGACCTGCGCCGCCGCTTCCCGCGGGCCGTGGCCTACGTCGACGACGCGGCGCGCGCAGGAGAGGAGGGCCGCCTGGTACGCACCTGGCTCGGCCGTACCTGCCCGCCCGCCTCCACCACGCTGGACGACGAGGCGGGCATCCCCCAGGACGATCCGCCCGCCGCCCACGGCAACACGGCGGGCGCCCGGGCCCGCGGACGCTTCACACGCAACTTCGTCGTCCAGGGCAGCGCCGCCGACTGGGCACTCATCATGCTGGCCGCGCTGCGGCAGTCGATCGCCGGACTCCGGGCGGAACTGGTCTTCTTTCAGCACGACGAAGTCATCGTCCACTGCCCGCAGGAGGAGGCGGAGACCGTCGCGGAAGCCATCCGCGCAGCGGGCGACCTCGCAGGGCGCACCGCCTTCGGCGAGACACCGGTGCGGTTTCCGTTCACCACGGCTGTGGTGGGGTGTTATGCGGATGCGAAGGGGTAGTTGAGCACCTCCGCCCGCACCCCCGGTTTATGCCATCGTGCTGCGATTCGCTGTCGCCCGGACGAGTTCGGCATCGTACTGCCCGGCGTCAAAGCGGAATTCAGAGATGCTCTCGCAATCCCCTGTCGTGTTTTCCCAGTCTGACCAGATCACATGGGCACCTCGACGCTGGATGGTCACGGAGATGAAGCCGCAGCATCCGCTTCCGCATTCCGCTTCAGCCATCAGCACCTGGTGGGGCACATCAGCGGCCTCCAGGGGGCTGTCGGCAACGAGCCACTCCTCAGGCCGGCCGGTGAACCCTTCAGGGAAGACCTCGTCCAGCACGTCCAAACCATCAACCAACGGGCGCACCTCGGTGGGATGGTGCCGACGGTGATGGTCTTCGGGGTCAGGGGCCACGATGCGGAGATCAAGAGTGTGGACTGCGTCAGACATCAGTCGATTATGCACCATATGGCCCTGATATTTTCCTTCCACAGAAGGTCAGGTGCCCAAGCTTCGCTTGATCTGGATCTTCACTTCAGAGGATCTGCACCCGCCTGGAGTTCCTCCACGCGCTGCCGCGCCGCGTCTTCCCGCACCTGAAGCTCTTCCGGCAAAGACACCATGGCACCCCACCTCTTCCTGGACCCGTGCACCGTTCTCGGCGCCCCGGGTCCGGTCAGAACAGGGCCAGACCCTCGCCGCTGGTGTCCGCGACGACTGGCCGGGGACGGGCGGGGAGGCCGTCCAAGCGGTCGGGGCCGGCCGTGGCTGCTACGGCTGGTGCCATCTCGGCCAGCCAGGTGCCGAATTGCCGGGCGGCTTCGCGGTAGGGGACCTGTGCCAGGACGCGGTGCTCGCCGGAGGGGCAGAAGTCGACGGTGACCGTGAGCAGGCAGGAACGCGGCGCGTTCTGGCTGCCGGTCCAGGACACGCGCAGAACACCACAGGGTTCACGCCCGCGGGAGGCGCGGTGGGTCGGGCGCAGCGGACGGCAGGCTATGGAGGCGGTCCATGCGGCGAGGTGCGGCAACGGAAGGGTGGTGCGGGCGCGGCAGCCGGGACAACGGTGCCAGTGACGCAGCCAGTCGGCGGCCTGGGTGTGGAAGAGGCGCCTGTAGCGGTCGGCCACGCGAATGTCGTTGCTGTACAGGTGGTCGGGCCGCTCCTGTGTGTTGCAGGACTGGCAGACAGGGCCACGGGCATAACCGTGCTCGTGGCAGTGGTCCAGCACAGTGGCGGGTGCGGTGCGGCAGACGGCACAAGCCCACTGGGCCACCTTGCGGGAGAAGCCGGGTTTCCTGCCGAGCACCGAGTACAACTGCCCTTCCAACTCCCCGTCGTACGGGCGCAGCGGGGCGGCCGGGCAGTCGGGGCTCACCGTCTGCCGGTGTTGAGTGGGCCGCTCGGTGACGACGGTGCTCGCCTGCTGGGCCCGTGCGGCATGCAGCCACTGCGTCTCGGCGTGCTCGGCCGCGTCCAGCAGCCTGACCACGGCACGCGGCAGCCACCACGTCCGCACCGTCCCCTCCCGGGTCTGCTCCACGAGTACCCGCCGCCAGTGGATCCCCGCCAGATGGCATGGCCGGCCGCCTTCATCCCGTGCTGCCCGCCCGGAACCGCCCGGCTCTTGCACCTCCCGCATGACGTGCTGACGCCAGCGCGTCAGCGTCCCCTCGTTGCGCTCCTGCTGCGGCGTGCCGCGGAACGGACCGATGCGGACCAGGCCCTGGCAATCCATCTCCACCGCGTTCAGTTGTGCTGCCGCCCGGCGCACCTCACTCTCCGGAACCCTCCAACGGCCGCCGTTTGCCTTCACCATCGCCACCACACGGCCCCCGAGTACGACGTACCCCACCTGAGCATCGGCAGGCGGGCAGGTGAACACCCCGGAAGCCATTGGCACGGCGCTGTCCGCCGTCAAGCCGGCCCACAGAGCATCCGCAGCGCCCAGAGAGATGAAGCCACCTGCGCGACCCGGGATGACATGCTCTGACATACCGACAGGCTAACGGCCCGCAGTGCGGCAGCGGATCTCCAAGCGCCGCAAGTAGTGAGGGGAGTGGGTGGTCTGCAGCGGCTGGGGTCAACCCCTGGACAGTTCAACGGCACTTCACCGGCAGTCCCACTGATGACACCTCACCCCGCGATGAGACCACGGCCCGGACTTCCGTCGGGTCGTGCGCGCGGCTCCGACTGCCTGGGACCACACCAACTGCGCCTCGAACTGGTACGGGTGTACGCCTGGGAAGGACGAAGTCTCCGGCGGGGGCGATGCTGGCCGACCCGAGCCTGTCGCCGCGGAGCGGTGAAGCGTGGATCTGCGGGGGAGGGCTATCAGGTCTTCGCAGGGTGGCGGCCTGGTAGATCAGGGGCGCTTGCCGATCTCATGCGACGCGGCGGGCACTCGTGGGAGTGCGGGTGTGCATCCCCCAGACCGGGACCACGAGACACAACTCGATGCCCCGTGCCGCGAGAGGACCTCCAGCACCCCGCTGAGGAGGAGTGAACCGACGGCGTGAAGCACCCTACTTGACATAGCCGGGCAATGGGATTTGACCGGCGATCCCATCCGGTGCTGGGGCACCTGCGGAGCCGAGGCAGTCTGCTCCCGCCCGTGGACACGGCGGAATGGCCGTGCCAGCCTCGACGAGCGCGCGGCCGGTGGCCGCGCCCGTTGACTGGGGGCAAGAATGAGACAACGACTCTTATCGGCGACTGCCACAGCCCTGGCCTGCGTGGTGCTGACCGTCGGCGGGACAGGAGCGGCCCAGGCCGCCGCTGCAGCACCCGCACACGCGGCCGCGTCGGCCGTCGCGCCGGCCGACGACCCGACGCCCGACGAGCAGGCACAGCTGCGCGTCGTGGCTGCCGCCATCTGGAACCAGCAGCTGGCCGACGGCTGGAACATGAACAGTGACGTGGCCGACGTGCTGTCCCAGGCCACCGGCTCGATCCTCAAGTGCTCCGAGGCGTTCGCGCTCGTCCCGAAGCCGCCGGGGTTCATACCCGGGCCGTCGTACCTGGTCAAGTACGCGCTCCAGCTGCGCAATTACTTCCAGGCGGTGCGGGGCAGCCGCACCTATCGCACGTGTGTGGTGGCCGCATCCGCCGACTACCGCAGCGCTGTCGAGCTGGCATCGATAGGTGCCTGAGACCTCCGTCGGGATCACAGCCGGGCAGGGCTGCCGGGACCCGCGGCCGGGAGTATCCGGCAGCCCTGCCCCATGACCCAGCAACCAGACCTGCATCTTGAGCCGGTCCGGCGTCTCGAACCACAGCCGCTGATCCTGCGGCGTCACCGTCTACCAGCCCACGCTCACAGATGCGCTTCTTCCGGGTGCGCCCACAGCAGGGCCTTGAACCGGGCGTTCGACACTGCGGCACCCCGCGCACCCACCCGAGCCTCCCAGCGACGGCATGACGCGCCCACGAAGGCCTTCACCGCTGCCGGATTCGCCCCGGTCCAGCTCGGGAACCGGGCCGCCCATGACAACGCCTCCTCCGCGCTGCAGCCGTCCTCCATCAAGCGCACCGCCGTGTACGCCACGTCCACCCACGCCAGGCCCAGCGTCGGCATCGCCCAGTCCACCAACCACGCGATCCCGTCGCCGACCAACAGGTTGTGCGGGTTCGTGTCCGTGTGCAGCAACGCGTCGCCGCGCAGCAACTCCCGTTCCCTGGAGGTCACGTAGCCCTCCAGGTCCCGGTCCACGAACTGCGCCACACCGGCCGGCGCACGCAGACCCTGCGCGGCATTCAGAACGGCACCCACTGGACCGTGGTCCAACGAGCCCGGCGACAGGTCCGCGTGACGACCCTTCACTGCCTCGAACCCCAGCAAGTCCCAGCCCTCGACCTCGAGATGCCACAGCAGCTGAGGACTCGCCCCGACGACCGCCGGGTTCACCAGCCGCTCCCACCGCTGCGCCGCACACCCATGCTCATCGTCGGCCGGCACGCCCTTCACGAACACACTGCAGGACGCCGTCGACAGCACCGCCGCGAACCGGCACGTGATCCCGTGAGACACGTCCACCACATCCTCGACCGGCCCCGTCTCCGCCACCACCGCGGCACGAACCCCCGACGGCAACCCCACCCACGTAGACCGCATCCTGCCTCCACACGAGAACGGGGGCCGCCGGCGCGACCCCCGCCATGACCGACAGGAAACTACCCCGTCACCTACGCCGTTGCCCCGCACTTCCGACAGCGGGTCGCGCCACTCCACTGCACCCAGTCGTGATCACACTCTTCGCTCATGACGACTCACCCCCTCCCCAGGTCACAGGTCGGCTGGGTTCGTGTTCGCCCCGCACAGCACCACGGCAATGCGCTCACCGGGAGCAGGAACGTAGACGCCGCTCATCAGCGCAGCCAGTGCCGTGGCCGCCCCGTGCTCCACAGCCAACCGCCGGTGATCCCACAACGCCTGCCGGGCACCCACGATCGCCTCGTCCGACACCAGTACGGAGCGGACGTCCGCGTGCCGCGCAGCGTGCAGGGCCATCTCCGAGGTGTGCCGGGCCCCGAGGGAATCCGCGGCAACCGAGCCGACCGGGACGTCGACGATCCGGCCGGCCTCGATCGCCGCGTTCAGCGCCCGGCAGTCCTCGGGCTCGACCGCGACCACCCGAATCCCGTACTCCACGGCTGCGGTGGCCACTCCGGCGAACAAGCCGCCCCCACCCACGGCCACCACTAGCGTGTCCAGGCCGGGAACCCGCTCCCGGATCTCCTCGAGCAGGGTTCCGGCCCCGGCCGCGATCAAGGGGTGATCGTAGGCGTGCGAGGCCAGGGCCCCTGTCTCCACCGCGAAGCCTTCGCACGCAGCGAGCGCGTCGGCGTACTCCGCACCGGCGATGCGCACATCCGCCTTATAGCCCCTGAGCCTCCTGACCTTCACCTCCGGGGCGGTCTCCGGCAGGAACACCGTGGCACGCACGCCGTGCTGCCGCGCAGCCCACGCACAGGCCAAGCCGGCATTCCCGCCGGACGCGATCGTGACCCCCGCCTCCGGCAATGTCCCAGCAGACTCTCGGTGCGCGAGGATGAAGTTCGCGGCGCCGCGGGCCTTGAACGAGCCGGTGTGCTGCATGAACTCCAGCGCCAGCCACACCTCGGCGCCCGGGATCGCTTCCGAGTCGACCGGCGCGACGGATACCGGGCGGACATGGCCGGTGATCCGATCGGCGGCCTGTTTGACATCATCGAAGACGAGGGTGTTCACGATCTCTCTCCTAGCGTCAGGACCAGGCGATGAGCTGGCCCGTGGTGGTCAGCCTCGGGAAGAAGGCGAAAGCGATCCGCCGCTCCCCGGGATTCGGCTCCACCGCGTGGAAGCCGGCCGGATTGAACAGCAGACCGTCACCCGACTCCGGCGCCGGCTCCACCCGCTGCCGCCCCTGGACCGCGGACGGCGCATACCCGTAAGCCTCCCGGGCCCGTTCACCGTCCGGCTCCCAGCGGTGACGCCATACTGACGTCGCCCCACCAGCCGATGGAACCTCTACCCACACGTTGAACGCGAGCTGCGCCGCCGCCTCCACCGGGGCAAACGACGGATCAAGAACTGTACGAGACAAGCAGTCTCCTCCCTGAACGACGAACCTGAATGGATCACCCGGTCTGCTGCCACGCAGCAGACGGGTACTCGAGAGGCAAGACAGCCGCTACGGCCACCCCGCCTGTACAGCCGTGGGACCAACGACAACCCGGCCGCCACCCACCAACCCACCGACACCACTCGCCACCAGCACAAACGGCCTAGCAACCACTCGCCGACGCTGCTCACCGGCAAGCAATATCCGGACGATGGGGGCCATTTACGAACCGCATGCCTGCCGGGGATGCCCGGCCATCGGCGGCAGCGTCACCGACCGCGGCCAGTCCTACGGGCCGCTCTGCGACCGCTGCTTCCACGACGAGATGCACATCGCCGACGACGAGCAAGCCCTCCAAGAGGGCGCACTCGCGCCAGCGCCAGACGCACCACCGATCTGCCGGACGTGCGGTCAGGAGCAGGACCGGTGGCAGACCGGCCACGACCGCTACGTTCTCCTCGAACCCTGCATCGAGCTGCCCCCTGCCGAAGTACCGCAGGAACTGCGATGGGTCGTCGGCGGGGACGGTCGTGTCATCAACTGGAAGACAGCGCTGCCCTCCCGGTTCACGACCTGCCGCATCGCCCACAAAACCGTCTGCGCACACGAGCCCTGCCCCACCCATCTACCCGCGATCTTCACCGTCATCTGGCGCCACAACCGCGCCACCGCCGGACTCCCCACCCACTGACATCAGCCCGGGGCGCCGGCCGCGGCCATCGGGCTCTGATCCTCAAACCGACCGCAGATCCTCGGCGTTGGACATCCACCGCACGAGCGACGTGAACCGCCCGGCGTGGAGCACCGCGACCTCGTACATGTCGTCCACGTGATCCGTCACCACCGTCGTCCGACCGAAGAGCTTCGACGCCCGCGATCAGGCAGGGTGATCAACGCTCACGATCACCACACGCGCACCAACAGGAAACATGGGGCCTCCTTCGAAACGAGACCACGCCATGGCCCGACAAATGGGGGCAGTAGGCCATCACCACCACGGTCCGAAACACCGCCGGGCGAACAACCGCCCAGCACACCACAGTTGCAGATCAGCGACCGAACGCCGCCCGCGCCGCAACCAGCCGCCGACCCAGCCGCTCCAGCTCAGAGGCCGCCGCCACGGCCCAGCGGCTCGTCCTCGATCGCGTACATGGCGGTGATACCGACGGGCAGAAAGCCCCCGCCCCCGTCGACCTGGTGAGGCGACGAGCGCGGGGGCTTGTAGACGGATCAGCCGACGAGGAGGTTGGTCAGGCGGGCGGCGGCCCTCCCGCCGAACAGAGCGAGGCCGCAGTAGAAGTCGATGCGGGTGCGGTAGACGGGCTTGTCGTGGGACTCGCCGAGACCGGTGGCCTGGCTGCCGTCATTGGGGTTGCCACCCACGCCCTCGGCGTCCTGACAGGCTGTGCTCTGCGAGTGGCCGAATCCATCGAAAATCTGGCTGCAGCCGTGAAGTTGACGTAGCCTCAGCGATGCAGCGCCGATGCCTGTATCCGCTGTCTCACGGGAAGGGGATCCTTCCTCCACTACGAGCGTGCACTCGCAGCCGGCTGGCCCATCGCGGAGGCCACTCTGACGGCGCTCGCGTCGTGGGTCAGTTCTTGTAGACGCCCCACGCCACATAAGCGTTGTCGCCGCCGCCACCGTCACGGGTGTCGCGGAAGGTGTTGTCGGTGCCGTCCTTGTCGTAGCTGTTGGACCCGGCGAACGGGTTGTCCCAGTGCAGCCGGACGGTCCGCCCGTTTCGGAAGCCCTCCTCGCAGTTGGACGCCTGGAAGGTCACATGACCTTCGGTGCCGGTCATGAAGCCGTTGCTCTCCGACTGGAAGTCGGCGTCGCCGGTGTTGCCGAGCTGGTACGGGGGCTCTTGGCCCTGCGACCAGATGCCGTGGTCCAGGCCGTAGTCGGTGCGCGTCAGCGTGCACCCGGTCCCGTTGTGCAGACGGACATGGGTGCTGCGGGCCGCCTGGGCGTCGGCCTGGGCGGTGCCGGTGGAGATCGTGCCGAGTCCGATGGCGGTCACCGTGGCCAGCATCGCGAAGCGTGCGGAAGTGCGCATGGTTGTTCCTCGTTTCGGTGTTCTCGGTGTTCGTGGTGGTGCGGGCTGTATCCCGCGCCGTGACGAACGTTCCAGCACACCGTTCAACAAGCGGTGAACGCCTCTCGCCCGGTGGAGTCATCGGGGCACGCGCTGCCAGTAGTTCGGCCGCCACCAGTGCAGGGACGTGAGGTCCGCCGGCATGGGGACGCTGCTGGACTCGAGTTCGAAGGGGTCGCGTGACAAGGCGATGGGACGCCGGCCCGGATCCAGGGGCTCATCGTCGGCCGGCGGGCGCACGTGACGACGGTGACGCTCTTCCACTGCGCCGAACTTTTGGTCTTCGGCGTCCACGAACGCGGCGAGCCGCCGATAGCCGGCGGTGCAGAGCGCCAGAAACGTAGTGACGATCAACCCGGCGAGCCCCCACAGGATCCGTTCTTGCCATGGCACGGAGGCCAGCGGGTTGAGTGCCCCGATCAGCAGAACGGGCCCCAGCAGCAGCAACAGGAGGAGGCGCGGGGTGCGGGTCCAGGGTTTCCGTCCGCTGTAGTCGATGGGGAAGACCCAAGGCGCAAGGTGCACGGTCCAGTTCAGTCGTGATGACGGGAGTCGTCGGAGGTCAGGCATCGAGATCGCAATCCGGGACGGAATATCTGGCGTATATCATACTGAATGGTGCACGGGGCCCCTCTGCCCGTGCCGCCGGCCTGCGCAGGCACAATGGTCAGATGGCAAAGAACGATCCAGGTACGGCACTCGCGCTGGGGATGTCCATCGGCTTGTCCGGGGGTGTCGTCGTCGGGCTGCTCGTCCTGGGCAACATCGGGCTCGGCATGGGCCTGGGCGTCGCCGTCGGGGCCGCGGGCGGGGCGCTCGTGGAGAGTCGGCGTGGTGGGCTCGGCACGTCGCGCGAGGAGTGAGTCCTGTCAACTGGGGGATAGCCTGACCCGCGGATGATGTCCGTTCCCGGATCGTCAGGGGTGGTCTTGCCTTCCCGTTTATCTGCTCAGTCCTCTGTCCGGCGTCAGGGGGAGTACGGTGTGGACGCTCCGTACGTCCCGGCCTTCTATGGCGTTGCGGGTGTCGTGCTGCTGGCCTGGGGCATCGTCTCCTTGGCCATGGGATGGCCGGCACTCGCAGCCTGGCCTCTCTTCTTCGGCTGCTTTGCGCTCGTCGCCGCTGGTCTGTACATGTACGCGACCCGGCGCGGCAAGTTCGCCGTCTGGGAGGAGCTTCTCGACGAACTGGCGCTGGGCGGTGACGAGGACGTCGTCGACCTGGGTTGCGGGCGGGGCGCGGTGCTCCTGGCGGCGGCCCGTCGGCTACCCGAAGGGCGGGCGCACGGCGTCGACTTGTGGCGCAGTCGGGATCAGAGCGGCAACGACCCCGCTGTCACCGAGCGCAATGCGCGGGCGGAGGGTGTGGCCGACCGGGTCGAGCTGCACACTGCCGACATGACTCGGCTTCCCTTCGAAGACGGCACGTTCGATGCCGTGGTCAGCAGCCTGGCGATCCACAACATCCCCGACGACGCCGGCCGTACCGCTGCGATCGAGGAGGCGGTGCGGGTGCTCAGGCCCGGCGGCCGTATCGTCGTCGCCGATATTCGCAACACGCGCCGGTACCGCGCCGATCTGGAACGGCTCGGGCTGCGCGATGTCACCCGTCGAGGAGTGGGGGCGCGGATGTGGTGGACCGGGCCCTGGGTGCCGACCACGGTGGTGTCCGGCACCAAACCGGCGTGATTATTCCCTTCTCTCAGTAGTCCTTTTCCTCAGTAGTCCTTCGGAATCGCCGAGTTGAGCACCGGCCGTAGTTCGGCCAGATTGTCCGCCCGCAGTTCGGTTGCGGCGTCCGGCGCGTAGTGCGCCGCGATGTCCCGGAATCCGTCCAGAGTCTCCTCATCCATGATCGCGGCGCCGGGGGTGGCCACGGGCAGGGTCAGGTAGCTGCGGACCCGGCCGAGGTCGTGGGCGTGCCGGCTCATGTCCACGGCGTAGCGGTTGACCAGCATGCGCATTTCCGGGTCGCGGTGCGAGGTTTCGTTCGCCAGTGCCTCGAACCCCAGGTTCAGGAAGTGGTCCGGGTGGTCGAGCAGTGTGCGGTGGGCCGCCGAGCCGCGCCATCCGGGGCGTTTCCAGTTGGAGTTGCCCGGAATCTCGTTCTTCGCGGGGAATCCGCGGTACTCCGAGGACGGGAAGGTCTCCAGCAGTAGACCGCAGAGCGTGCGCGTTTCGGCGAGCGTCTCCTCGGTCTCCTCGGGAATACCGAACACGTAGAGGATCTCCGGGACGAGTTCATGTTCCTCCATGTGCTGGAAGGCCGTGATGAGGTCGGAGCGCAGTGTGTCGGCGTGTTTGCGCATGGCCCGCAGGACCGCGACGGATGCCGCGCCGTCGGCGCCGAAGCCGAAGCGGTCGAACCCTGCGCGCAGCACCAGGTCGCGGACCTGCTCCGAGCGCATCGCGGCGTTGTAGGAGTCGGCGCGGGTGAGGGCGTGCAGGCCGATGCGGATTCCCGGGTACCGCTCCTCCACCTCGATGACGGCCTCGAGCTGGGCGGTGAGCAGGCCCAGGTTCCCGCCCGGGAGGCCCTGTTGGAAGAAGTCCAGTGAGGTGCAGTAGAGGTACAGCGACGTCAGGCCGAGGCGTTCCGCGATCTGGCAGGCGTTCTCCAGATGGGCCCGGACGTTGAAGAACGACTCCCGCTGCTGGATCTGTGCGCCGCAGAAACTGCATCCGAACAGGCATCCCTGGCTGAAGGGCAGGGTCAGTTCGTGGGTGAGGTAGGTGCGCAGGTCGTCCTCGCCGAGGCGGTCGAGCTGGTGGCGCAGGTCGATGTCCATGGCGCCGGGGGCGGCGGAGAGCCACCGCCGGTCCGTCTGGTGGGCCCCGGGGAAGATCCGTGCGAACTCCTCGGGGGAGAGCCGTTCCACGCCCTGGCCGCCGACGTGGACCTTGTCGGCCGGCAGTCCGCGTTCGACCGTGAGGTGGCGGTGGACCTGGGCCGCCGGGCTGATGTTCTGCGCGCCCATGACGGCGATGCCGAACGCGTCGTAGTCCTCCAGGTTCTCGGCGCTGCGCAGGTCGTGGAGCTGGCAGTCGAACAGGTCGGGTTCGGCGAGGCCCTGCCGTTCCAGCAATGCGGCCGCGTACAGCGGTGCGACGGGCAGGAAGGGGAGCCGGTCCGGGGAGAACGGGGTGCCGGTGCCGAGGTAGTCGTCGTGCACATAGGGCGGATGGATCATCAGAATTCGACCGGTGGGGACGTGCGCGGTGTCCGGTGAAAGGGTCGGTGCAGACAGAAGCAGAGGAGTTGCCGAAGAAGCCATGTGTCTTCCCGAGGGCGGTGCCGATGCCTGAAGAACCCGAAATGGACGGTGAGTTCTCATTTTCGGGATCGCGTGCTATGTCGCACTCATCGATGGTCCGCACCAAAGAGCGGGTGTGTACAGCAACCTTCCGGCCAAAGAGGGCAATGCAGACGGCGCCAAAGCGCTCCGCGGGAAGTGCAGTGCGTCATCTGCGGGCTCGTTGTGGCTGGTCGTGCAGTTCCCCGCGCCCCTTCGGGGCACGATCATGCACCGTGCTTCGCCAAGCCCGCCTAGTATTTCGGAACCACCGGCTCCGGCAGTGCATCGCTCCAGGCCTTGAGTACGGACACGGCCTCCGCCCGGACCGGGCCGTCCACGGGAACGCCCTGCAGGGTCCGGTCCGTGCTGTCCAGCGTCAGCTCGCGGTAGAGCCGCAGGTCCTCGAAGCCGTGCTCCGCCACGTCGCGGCTGTCCGCCGCGTACACCACCCGCGGAATGCGCGCCCAGTAGCAGGCGGTCAGGCACATCGGGCACGGCTCGCTGCTGGTGTACATCACCCCGTCCGCGAGGATGTGCCGCTCCAGCGCCGCGCCCGCCGCCCGCAGGGCCATGATCTCCGCGTGCGCGGTGGGGTCGTGCAGCTTGACGACCGAGCTGCTGCCCTCGCCCACGACGGCGCCGTCGACCACGACGAGTGCCCCGAACGGCGTGATGCCGGGCACCTCCAGCGCGCGCCGCGAGATGGCGACGGCGCGCTGCAGAAAGGCGACGTCGGCGGAGCTGATCTCGGACAAGGCCGTTCTCCTCACAGTGGTTCTCGATCCCCCCGGTCCCGATCCCTCCGCCCGTTCAGGTGGCGCGCGACGCACGCCGCGATGGCGGGTATCACCGCCGTCATCTCCGGACGCCACCCCGGGACGGCGTTGACCTCGCAGATCGTGTACGAGTCCGCCGAGGCGAACAGCAGGTCCACGCCGGCGACGGCCAGCCCCATGGTGCGGGCGGCCCGCACGGCCAGGGCCTCGGCCTGCGGATAGCGGCCCCGGCAGAGCGTGGCGGAGCCGCCGCGGGCCAGGTTCGAGGCCAGCAGGCCGTCGTGGGAGGTGCGCACCTGGGCGGCCACGGCTTCGCCGTCGACCACGACGACCCGCAGGTCGCGGCCGTGCGAGGACGCCACGTGCTGCTGGAAGAGGAGGGGCACGTCCTGCGCGAGGGCGCCGGCCATGTCCCGCAGCAGGCGCGCGTCGGGCGCGAGGAAGACGCTGCTGCCCCGGTAGCCGGTGACGGACTTGACCACGCACGGCACGTCGAGGCCGGGCGTGCGGACCACGCCCTCCAGCGGTGCGGTGGCGTAGGAGAGGGTGTCGGGCACCGGCAGCCCGGCCAGGGCCAGTTCCTGCAGCTGCCAGAGCTTGTTGCGGCACGCGAGGTGCGCGTCGAGAGGGTTGAGGAGCACGGCCCCCATGCGTTCCAGGTGCCGCAGCAGGGAGACCTCGCGGTCGTGGTGCATCGAGCCCGGCAGCTGGCGCACGCACACCACCTTCGGGGCGGCCACGTCGGCGCCGCCCAGCGTGCGCAGCACCAGCCGGCCGCCGCGGACGCCCAGGACGAGCTCGTCGGTGTGCCAGACGGCGAACCGGTCGCCGTACACCGCCCGGAGCGCGCCGGCCAGTTCGCTCGTCGAGCGCATCAGAGCAACCGGGTGCGCTCTCGCCAGCAGCCACACGTCGGCGGATGCCGGCGTCACCGCATGGGCCATGTGTCCTCTTCTCCCGTCTCAGGACCGGGACCGGCTGGCAGCCTATCGCCGGTCCCCGTCGCCTACCTGCACGGCGCCCGGTACTCCTGCCGCGGTACGTGCTGCTTCCACTGATCCGGCGTCAGGATGCCCCGGGTCGCCGCGCAGATGCGCCGTTCGGCGCGCTCCACGTCCAGGTTCCACAGCCGTGCCGTGTCGTCCGCGCTGGCCGTCACCAGGTGACGGCCGTCGGGACTGAAGGACACCGACCGCACCGACGACGAATGCCCCGTGGCCAGCTGCCGTGACGGCGCGCCGTCCGACAGATGGGAGACGTCCCACAGCCGCACCGTGGTGTCACTGCTGCTGCTCGCGAGGGTTCGCCCGTCGGGGCTGAAGGCCACGGACAGCACGGGTTCGCGGTGACCGGTCAGAGAGGTCAGACGTGTGGGGTGCTCCGGGTCCCGTAGGTTCCACAGGCGGATCACCTTGTCGTTCCCGGCAGTTGCGAGGACGTGCCCGTCGGGGCTGAAGGCCGCCGTGCGGACGTCACTGGTGTGTCCGGTCAGCGGGTCGCTCAGGAGCTCCGGGTGCGTGGGGTCGTCGACGTCCCACAGGCGGATGGTGCGGTCGCTGCTCGCGGTGGCCAGCGTGCTCGCATCCGGGCTGAAGGCGACGGCGTTGATGTAGCCGGTGTGACCGGTGAGCGGGGAGCCGACCGGGGCCGGGTGTGCGGGGTCGTCGACGTTCCACAGCTGCACGCTCTGGTCGTCGTCCCCCGTGACCAGGACATGGCCGTTCGGGCTGAAGGCCAGCGGACTGGAGTAGCGCGTGTGCAGGGTCAGCGGCTTGCCCAGCGGGGTGGGGGAGGCGGGCCGGGAGACGTCCCACAGCCGCGTCGTGCCGTCGCCGCCCGACGTGGCCAGGATGCGGCCGTTGGGGTGCCATGCGGCGTGGGTGAGGTAACTGGTGTGTCCGGTCAGCGGGCGGCCGACCGGTTTCGGCCGGTCGGGGTTGCTCGTGTCCCACAGCCGCGCGGTCTTGTCGTCGCTGGCGGTCACGAGCAGGCGTCCGTCGGGGCTGAACACCGCGCCGGCCACGTTGGCCGTGTGGCCGATGAGGGTGTCGGCGGGGAGGGACCACAGCAGGGCCGTGCCGTCGTCGCTGCCGGTGGCGAGGCTGTGGCCGTCGGGGCTGAAGACGGCGGTGAACATGCCGCCGCCGCTGCCCGACAGCGGCTGCCCGAACAGCAGGATCCGCGCCGGATCGGCCACGTTCCACAGCCGCGTGGCACCGTCGGCCCCGGCCGAGGCCAGCAGCAGGCCGTCCGGGCTGAAGTTCACCGACCAGACGGGGGCGTTGTGGGCGATGAGGGCGGTGCCGAGAGGAGCGATGTGTGCGGGGTCGCCGACGTCCCACAGCTTGATGGACTTGTCGTCGCTGCCGGTGGCGAGGACGCGTCCGTCGGGGCTGAAGGCCACCGAGTGCACGGTCCCGGTGTAACCGGTCAGGGCCGGTCCCGTGCGCTCGGGGCGGGCCGGGTCGGAGATGTTCCAGACGAGGACCGTGTCGTCGTCGCCGCCCGCCGCGAGCAGCCGGCCGTCCCGGCTGATCGACACCGAACGCACCTGCGCCGTATGGCCGGTGAGCGGCTCGCCCAGCGGCTTCGGGCGCAACCGGTCGCTCAGGTCCCACAGCCGGACCGTGTGGTCCTCGTTCGCGGTGGCCAGGACGTGCCCGTCGGGGCTGAACGCCACCAGGTAGACGGTGCCGTCGCCGCCGGAGAGCGGGCTGCCCAGCGGAGTCGGGTGCGCGGGATCGGCCACGTTCCACAGCCGTACCGAGCGGTCGTCCCCGGCGGAGGCCAGCGTCTTCCCGTCGGGGCTGAACACGGCCGAGGTCAGCCAGCTGGAATAGCCGGTCAGCGGTGCGCCGAGCGGCTTGGGGGCGGCCGGGTCGCGCAGGTCCCACAGCCGGACCGTGCGGTCGTAGCTCGCCGTGGCGAGGGTGTGCCCGTCGGGGCTGAACGACGTCAGGTACACCGCGCCGCTGTGGCCGCGCAGGGGAGCGGCGAGCGGCATGTTCGCGGTGGAGATCAGGGTCTCGTCGAGGTTCCGGTCCTCCGGGCGCATCCGGTGGGCCGCCAGGACGAGCTGGGCGGACAGCGACGGGTCGGACGTGCGCGTCCGGTCCGCCTCGGCCACCACGGAACGGAACTCCGCGTCCGCGCGCTGCTGCACGGCGTCGCTGCGCTGCCAGATCGCCACGGCGGTGGAGAGCAGCGCCAGGACCAGCAGGGTGCTCAGGGCGGCGATGGCCCGGTGCGCGCGGCGCACCCGCCGCTGGTCGGCGGTGATGCCGGCCTGGAGGAAGGCGGACTCCAGGTCGTTGAGCGCCCCGGGGCTGGTCCGGGCCCAGGCCCGGGCGGTGGCCAGCTGGGTGCCCCGGTACAGCGCCCCGGGGTCGCGGCCGAGGTCCTCCCAGGTGCGGGCGGCGGTGGTCAGGCGCCGGTGGGTGCGCAGCGCGTCGCGGTCGTCGGAGAGCCAGCGGCGCAGCCGCGGCCAGGCGCGGATGACCGCTTCGTGGGCGACCTCGACGGTGGTGCCGTCCAGGACGATCAGCCGGGCACCGGCCAGGCGGTCCAGCAGGGCGTCCAGGACCTCGGGGGCGGCGAGCCCCTGCAGCTCGCTGCGGTCCACCCGGCGCCGGGTGTCCTCGGTCCCCTCGCCCAGGGCGGTCAGCCGGAGGAACAGGGCCTGGAGGACGTGCTGTTGTTCCTCGGGGGCGGTGGCGTAGAGGTGCTCGGCGGTCTGGGCGACGGCGCCCTGCATGCCGCCGCTGGCCCGGTAGTCCGCCAGCCGCAGCACCTTGCCGCGGCGGCGCTGCCAGACCTCGCGCATCGCGTGCGCCACCAGCGGCAGGGCCCCGGGCTCGCCGGCCGCCTCGGCCACCACGGCTTCGGTCAGCCCGGTCTCCACGGTCACCCCGGCCGCGGCGGCCGGCCCGGTGATGATCTCGCGCAGCTCCTCGCGGGTGGGCGGCCCCACGGGCATCTGCACCCCCGTGCGCAGGGCGGCCACCAGGCCCGCGTGGGAGAAGCAGGACGCGTAGAAGTCGGCGCGGACGGCCAGGACCGCACGGATCCGCGGCGTGCTGGCGTGCGACAACCCGGCCAGCGCGCCGAGGAAGGCGGCCCGTTCGCGCTCGTCCTCGCAGAGGATGAAGACCTCCTCGAACTGGTCGACGACCAGGACCACGCGCTCGTCCTCGGGGCGCGACGCCAGCCAGGTGCCCAGCGTCAGGCCGAGCGCCGTGGGGTCCTCGGCCAGCCGGCGGCCCAGTGGTGCGGGGTCGTCGCCCACCACGGCGGCCACGGCCGAGGCCAGGGCCGCCAGGGGGCGGGCGCCGGGCACCAGCAGCACCGGGTGCCGCTGCGGCCCCAGCCGCGGCAGCAGCCCGGCGCGCAGCAGCGAGGACTTCCCGCAGCCGGAAGCCCCGAACACGGCCACCAGCGGCCCCTGTTCGACGTGCAGTTGCAGCTCCTTGACCAGCTCCGCACGCCCGAAGAAGACCCCGGCGTCCCCGGGCGCGAAGGCCGTCAGCCCCGGGAACGGGCACCGCTCGGCCTCCTCCCGCAGGCCGTGGCCGTCACCGCCGTCCTCGGGGAGCGCGGCCGAGGCGGCCCGCCACCGGGCCTCCCACTCCACCGCGTCGCCCCCGCACGCCTGCGCGTACGCCAGGACCACCGGCAGCGACGGCAGCTTCTCCCCCTTGGCCGCCTCCGCCAGCGTGCTGACCGAGTAGTGGGCCCGCCGCGCCAGGACGCGGTAGCTCGGCTTCCCGGCCCGTTCGCGCAACTGCCGCAGCTCCCACGCCAGATGCTCCACCGGCCCCGCATCCGGGTCGACGGGCCGCTCCGGACGGCCCAGCCGTGCCCGGCCCGCCCTGCCCGAGTCCGTCATGTCGCCGCCTCCGCCGTGGCCCCGGAAGGGGGCCGTCCCGTACGACCTGAAACTTTGTCCGAGTTGTTTGTCCAGCGTGAACTGGGCTTTCGGACAACTCCCCACTGCCTCATGGTGGAGTCAGCCGACACCCGAGGGCAAAGGGCATCGGAGGGATGCCGTACGGGGGTTGCCCGGGTGCATCGGACGCCAGGCGTGCGGCGGGCGGCTGCACAGCACTGGCCGGGGCTCACCCGTGCCGTCGCGGGGGGCGGCATGGGTGAGCCCGCTCCCGGCCGCGCCGGCACGGGTGAGCCAGTTTTCCGGCAGGGCCGGAATCGGCGCGGTCCGGTTCGCGGCCGGGATGCGGTACGGGGCAGGATCCTGCGGGTCGGTCCGAGAGGCAGGAGCCCCCAATGATCTTCATCGCCGTCAAGTTCACCGTCCGCCCCGAGCGCAGTGCCGAGTGGCTGGATCTGGTCGAGGACTTCACCGTGGCCACCCGCAACGAGCCGGGCAACCTCTTCTACGAGTGGTCCAGGAGCGTGGACGACCCGCACCGGTTCGTGCTGCTGGAGGCCTTCGCGGACGCACAGGCCGGCGAGGTGCACGTGAACTCCGAGCACTTCAAGACCGCGATGGCCTGGATGCCGGACGTGGTTGCGAGCACCCCGCAGATCATCAACGTCGAGGTGCCGGGCACGTCCTGGTCGGCGATGGCGGAGCTGACGCCCCGCGCCTGACGCGGCAGGTCAGGAGACGCGCTTCAGGGTCCAGGTGTTCGGCTGCAGGCTCGGGTTGAGGAAGGCCTGGCAGCCGCTGCTGTAGTACGTGCTCACCTGGGTCCACCCGGCGGGCGGGTAGGTGGTGGCGCAGGCGTTGACGGTGGTGCCCACCGGCAGCCCGGTCAGCTGCTTGACCATCTTGACGTTGGGGCTCGTGGTCGCGCCGCACGAGGCGCTGATGCCCCAGTTGACGTCTACCCAGCCCGCGGGGGTGCGCACGCTGCCGCACAGGGTCGCCGTGTCGCCGGGGGCCGCCTGCGCGGGGCCTGCCGTGACGACGGCGGCCAGCGCCGTGCCCAGCAGCACCAGACCGGCGGCGCGGAATCTTCGCATGGTTCCTCCTGAGGGGAGCGCCGGCGTCCTCGACGCCGGCGCATGATCGTGATCGTCGACGGCCACTCAAGGGGAACCGCTGAGCCGCGGGGAGAGGGTTTCCGGCCTACTTGGCCGGCTTGTGCGTAACTGCGGGCTCGTCGTGGCTGGTTGCGCCGTGCCCCTTACGGGGAGCCGCCTACCCGGCCGGCCGCGGTGCCCGGCCCGTGGCCCACGGGCCGCCGGCCAGCAGCAGGTCCAGGCCCAGCCCGGTGAGCGAGTGGTGCACGGAGTTGCCCGACCGCCGGCTGATCACCAGACCCGCCTGCCGCAGCGCCGTCGCGTGCTGGCTGGCCGAGGCGTCGGACACCCCGATGCGCCGGGCCAGTTCGCGCGTCCCGCAGCCGTGCGTCAGCTCGTACAGCACCTGCGCGCGCGTCCGCCCGAGCAGGGCGGCCAGTGGATCCGGCACGGCCGTCGCGCGGGCCTCCCCGCCCGTCCAGCCGCTGCGCCGCGCGATGGGGTACACCACCACCGGAGTGCTCTCTTGCTCCCGCAGGGTGATCGGCATGCCCCAGCAGAAGAAGGACGGGACGAGGATCAGCCCCCGCCCCTCCAGGTACAGGTCCTTCGACAGCGGGTACGCCAGCACCAGCACGGGCGGCTCCCACCGCGCCCCCGGATGCAGCCCGGCCAGCAGCTGCTCCGTACCGCCCTCCGCCAGCGCCGCCACGCGCACGGCCCGGTCGGCCGCGATCTGCTCCTGGACGTGGTGCCAGTAGGGGGCGAGCGCGATGCGGTGGTAGGAGTGCAGCGCGTGGCCCAGGAAGCCGAGCGTCTGCGGGTCGCCCTCGGACAGGAGCGCGAGACGGCCCGACAGCGGCCGCCGCACGGCGGCCAGGCGGCCGATGTCCCGCTGCAGGTGCAGGCGCGGCGTGGACAGGACGGTCTCGACGGCCGACTCCAGGTCGCCCGATCCCGCGGTGGGCGTGAGGAAGTCCGCGGAATAGCCGACAGGCGGCGCCAACTCCCCCAGAAGAGGGGCTTGTTCCTTCAACTGTGCGGTGATTCTGGGGCGCACGGCCCGGCGCCACCGTACGAAGTCCGCCGAGGCCGGGCTCACTTGCGCCGTGCTGCGATCCTGGACCATGTGGATGCTGAGCAACGCCTCCCACAGCACGTCCGGCCCGCTCGCGATGCGCGTCCTGGCCAAATCCTCACCGGTGAAGTGGATCCGCAGCACCGTCCACCCATCCTCCCCACGTTCTCGCACCGGCTCGCGCCGGGAACTTCCTGCTGCTGAGCGTTCAGACGCCGCACTCGCTCACAGCGGTTGCCCGGCACCGGCCGGATGACCCTTTCGGGTGGCCGGTAGCGTGAACGGTCCTGCGACGAGAGGATGCTCATGGGCGTCAACAAGCAGCGCATGCTGGCCGGTGACTGGTACCTCCCCGACGACCCCGACCTGCGCACCGACACCGAACGGCGCATCGCACTCTGCGCGGCCTACGACGCGGCCGCGACGGCCGCCCCGGCCGAACGCACGAAGATCCTTGAACAACTGCTGGGATCCGTCGACGCAACGGTACGGATCCGCCCGCCCTTCCACTGCGACTTCGGCTACCACATCAGCATCGGGGCCGGCACGTTCGTCAACTTCGGCGCGGTCTTCCTCGACGCGGCACCGATCACCATCGGCGAGGACGTGCAGCTCGGTCCGAACGTCCAGCTGCTCACCCCCACGCACGAGCTCGACGCCGAACGCCGCCGGGCCGGCTGGGAGAAAGCCGAGCCGGTGACGATCGGGGACAACGTCTGGCTCGGCGGCGGGGTGATCGTCTGCCCCGGTGTGACCATCGGTGCGGACACGGTGGTGGGCGCCGGTGCGGTCGTCGTCAAGGACCTGCCGCCCGGTGTCCTGGCCGTCGGCAACCCGGCCCGCGTCGTCAGGGCACTGGAGTGAACGGCCGGGCGGCACACGTTCGGACCACTGCCGCTGGTGGGCCGCCCGGGGCCGTGATAGGCAACGAGCAGAACGGACGGAAGGCGGCCCACCGGTGGCGATCACAGTGGCATTGGCCGGAGACACCATGCTGGGCCGCAGCGTGGCGGAGCGGCTGGACCTCTCGCCCCGTCCGGAGGCCGTCCTGTCCGACGAGGTCAGGGCCGCGGTCGCCGAGGCCGACCTGTGCGTCCTGAACCTGGAGTGCTGCGTCTCCGGCCGGGGCGAACCCTGGCCGGCCCCGGGCAAGCCGTTCTTCTTCCGCGCCCCGCCCGACGCCGCGGAGGTCCTGGCGGAACTCGGCGTGGACTGCGTGACGCTCGCCAACAACCACGCGCTGGACTTCGGCTACGACGCCCTGGCGGACACCACCGACCTGCTCTCCCGGGCCGGCGTCCGCACGGTGGGCGCCGGCCCCGACGCGGCCGCCGCCCGCGCGTACGCCGTACTGGAGGCGGGCGGCATCCGGCTGGCGGTGGTCGGCGTGACCGACCACCCGGACGACTACGCCGCCGAGGACGACCGCGCGGGCGTCTCCTTCGCGGACCTGCGCCGGGGCGTCCCCGAATGGCTCACCGGCCTCGTGCGGCAGGCGTCCGCGGAGGCGGACGTCGTGCTGGTCACCCCGCACTGGGGTCCCAACATGACCTCCCGGCCGCCGCCCCACGTACGCGACGCGGTACCGGCGCTGCAGCAGGCCGGGGCGACGCTGATCGCCGGGCACTCCGCGCACGTCTTCCACGGCGTCGCCGACCGCGTCATCTACGACATGGGCGACTTCGTCGACGACTACGCCGTCGACTCCCGGCTGCGCAACGACCTCGGCCTGCTCTTCCTCGTGACGCTGGACGGCCCCGACCCGGCCGCCCACCGCCCGGTGCGCCTGGAGGCGCTGCCGCTGCACCTGGACTACTGCCGCACGGTGCCGGCGAGCGGCAGGGAGTGGGAGTGGATCCGGGACCGATTCACCCGCGCCTGTGCCGAGTTCGGGACGACCGTCACCGTCGAGGGGGAGCGGCTGACCGTGGACTGGAGCGGCTGACCGGTCCTCCGTTCCCGTACCGCCCCGTACGAGGGACACAGCGCATGCGGGGGGACGGGCGAGGGCATGGGCAAAGGTGAAGTGTCCAGACCGATCACAGGATAAGAGGTAGTTCATGCGCCGTACTGCTGTCATGACCCTCGGTGCCGCCGCACTCCTCGGTCTTCTCTCCGGACCGTCCCGCACGGAGGGCGAAGGCGAGTCGCGCGCCCGGCCGTTCACGATCGACGACGGGCGCGCGGCGTCACTGCTGCTGAAGGGGAAGCTCGGACCGAAGCCCGACGCTGCGACCTGAACTCCCGCGACTCCCGCATTTCCCGCGCACGCGCGTCACGTCGGCGCCGTGATCGAAATGGCCTTCACGTTGGTGCAGTCCAGGGCGGTGCGCAGCGCCTTGGCGATCTTCACGGCGTCGTCCACGGCCCACAAGTGGGTGAAGAACAGCCGGGGTTCGTCCGTCAGCCCGTGGTTGTGGAGCTCGACGATCTCGATCCCGCCCTTCCGCAGGGCCTTGAGGACGTCGTGGACCTCATCGGCGATCATGGCGAAGTCGCCGTTGAGCGCGGCCCGGCCGCGGCCCAGGGGCTGGAAGTTGAAGGCCGAGGTCGCTCCGGAGCCCGCGGGCAGCAGCAGGCCGCCGTCGCTGATCCGCTCGCGGCGGGCGAAGACGCACTTGTAGATGCCCTGGTCGTTGGAGCCCTTGGCGCGGAGCGCCCGGTCGATCCCCGCGGTGTCCAGGTCGACGGGCGGCGGCGTCTTCGACGGGGGTACCGCGGGCGGGGTGCCGGTGCAGGCCACCGCCTCGCGCAGGCCGGCGGCGAGCGCCGCAGGGTCCTTGCTGTGTCCGTGGACGTGCGTCCACCACATGTCGGGGCTGTGGGCGAGCAGGTGCTTGTGGATGGCCGTCTGCCGGATCCCGTGCGCGTGCATGGTGTCGAGCATGGGCTGCAGCTCGTCCTCGGTGGAGACGATGTCGCCCATCATCAGCGTGCTGCCGTCGGAGTAGCGGATGAAGGCCGCGTGCGAGCCGAGCGCGAGGCCGGCGGTGACCTCGACGTCGCGGGAGACGACGTGCAGGTCGGTGCGGCCGAAGCCGGTCCGGAAGACCATCTTGCGCATCAGGCTGCCGCCGCGGCCCAGCGCCTTGGCGACGCCTTTCCAGTCCGCGTCGGTGGTGGTGACCGGTTCGAGCAGCGCCGCGCCCGCCCGTCTGCGCGCCGGGGGCGGCAGGGCATGGGCGGTATGCGCCCCCACTCCCGCCAGCACGGGTGCCGCCGCGGCTGCGGCCAGGACGTTTCTCCTGGCTATGGCCGGTCGTGGGCCGGTCTCCTGCTCTCGCTCTGCGGACATCGCATCCACCTCCACCACCAGATCGAAGCACGGCCGGATCGGGGCCCCGGGGTCGAAGAGGGCCATCCGGGCTAGGAGGCAAGGGGCTTGGTGAGCACGGTGGACACCTGTTTGGGCTAATTCGGGCGCCTGGGCACGTCCCGGGGCGGGGCGGTGGGTATCCATGCGTCATCCGGCCCCGGTCTGCCGGATGACCGCGTATCCCCGTAGTCCCCGCACCCTCGCCCGGAGCACTGGAACTGGAGTACCTGCAATGGAACCCGGCGCCACCGTTTGGACCTGCCCCTTCGACTTCGCCGACGGCCTCGAATTCGACCCGCAGCTCAGACATCTGATGACGGAGGAGCCCGTCTCCCGCATCCGTATGCCCTACGGTGAGGGCGAGGCCTGGCTCGTCACCGGCTACGAGGACGTGCGCACGGTCACCACGGACCGCCGCTTCAGCCGCAGTGCCGTCGTCGGCCGGGACTACCCGCGCATGACGCCCGAGCCGATCATCCAGGCCGAGGCGATCAACGTGATGGACCCGCCGGCCAGCAGCCGGCTGCGCAGCCTGATCGCCAAGGGCTTCGCACCGCAGCACGTGGACCGCATGCGGGAGCGCACCCAGGGCGTCGTCGACAGCCTGCTGGACGGCCTGGAGGCGGGTGGCTCGCCGGCCGACCTCGTGCAGCACCTGACGTCGCCGCTGCCCATGACGACGATCTGCGAGGTCCTGGACATCCCCGAGGCGGAGCGGCCGCAACTGCGCTCCCACGCCTGGACGATGATGCGCATCGGGGCCAGCGGCCGGGAGGACGCGAAGCGCTCCAAGGCCGAACTGCGCTCCTATTTCTCCGAGTTGACGGCCGAGCGGCGGGCCAATCCCGCCGACGACCTGATCAGCACCCTGGCCCAGGCCCGCGACGGGGACGAGATCCTCGACGACCAGGAACTGACCGTCATGGCCATGGTCCTGCTCATCACGGGCCAGGACACCACCTCCTACGAGCTGGGCAACATCTCCTACACCCTGCTCAGCCGCCCCGAGCTGTTCGAGAGGCTGCGCGCGCGGCCGGACACGCTGCCGCAGGCGATCGAGGAGCTGCTGCGCTACATCCCGTTCCGCAAGGGCGTCGGGATCCCGCGCGTGGCCATGGAGGACGTGGTGCTGAGCGGGGCGAAGATCAAGGCGGGCGACATCGTGCACGTCTCGTACCTGACGGCCAACCGCGATGCCGGCAAGTTCGACCGGCCCGACGAGCTGGACATCGACCGGCCGAAGCCGGCGCACATGACCTTCGGCTGGGGCTCGCACCACTGCCTCGGCGCCCCGCTCGCCGCCATGGAGCTCCAGGTGGCGTTCACCACGCTGATCAAGCGCTTCCCCGGGCTGAAGCTGGCCGTGCCGCCCGCGGAGGTGCCGTGGAACACGAACTCGATCTGGCGCTATCCCCTGGAGCTGTCCGTCACCTGGTGACGGTGGCGCGGGCTCAGCCGCCGCCGTCACCGAAGGCTCTGCGCGCCGCGCGCCGCCAGCGGTTGGCGGGCAGGGCCGGGCGCAGGGCCGCCAGGGCCCCGCAGTACTTGGTGAAGACCGCCGGCCGCACGCCGTAGGAGTGCAACAGCAGGTCCGCCTCGGTGAGATGGCCGCCGGTCTTGGTCTCGACGAGGACGAGGCCCGCGTCGCAGTGCACGGTCCGCTGCGCGCGCAGGTCGTGGCAGACCAGCCCGGCGTCGCAGGTGATGCGCTCGCCGTCGGCCACCAGCGTCGCGCGCAGGTAGTCGGTGCTGAGCGAAGGGGCCAGCGCCGTGGGGGAGTCGATGCCGTAGGCGCGGTGCAGGGTGTCGGCGAGGAAGGAGCGGTGGCCGGTGTCGAGCGGGGTGGCGGTGCCGGTGAGGGGGCGGCGGTGCTTGACGGTGTCGCCGCGGCGTCCCTTGAGCTTGATCTCGAACTGCCGCTCCCCGGAGTCCTCGTACACCCGCTCGCGGATCTTGAAGCGGAGCCGGCGGCCCTGGCGGTGGTCGTGGAAGGAGCGGAGGCCGGGGGTGTCGTAGTAGACGGAGTGGTAGCGGAAGGCGCGCCGGCCGTCGATCGTCAGCGCCCGGAAGGGTCCGCCGGGGCGCCGTGGGTCCGTCAGCCGCTCGGCCAGCCGCAGGAAGATGTCGGTGGGGACGAGGTAGCTGTTGTCGAAGCGGGCCAGGAGCTCGGCCCGTTCGTTGAGTTCGGCCAGGGTGATGGGTCCGGCGGTGTCCGCGGCGGTGCGGATGCCCTGGACGGCGGCCGGTTCGGGGCGGGTCTGCGCGACGGTGGTCACACGGTCTCCCAGGCGGGCGTCGAACGGCGCACGGGCTCGGCGGAGGCACGGGTGCCGGGGGTGTCCTGCTGCGGGAGGGGCTCGCGGTAGCGGACGTCGACGACGGTCAGGTCGCGGACGAAGTCGACTTCCATGACCGTCCAGTGCAGCGGCTCGCCCAGCCGGCGGGCGAGGTCGGCGCGCAGCGCGGCGGGGTCGTCGTGGACGGTGTCCAGGGTGACCAGGCTGCGGCGGGAGCGGGCGAAGAGGCGGGGGTGGTCGGCCCCGTAGACGACCAGCAGCAGGACGGCGCTGAGCCCGGCGGTGAGGGCGAACTCCAGGTGCGGCAGCCCGCAGAGGAGGCCGAGCACCAGCGTGGTGAAGTAGTACGCGACCTCTTCGTGCTGCACGGCGTCGGAGCGGAGCCGGACGATCGAGAGCACGCCGAACAGGCCGAGGCCCAGCGCCGTGCCGCCGCGGCCGCCGACGGCGGCGAACGCGGAGACGACGGTGAACAGGCCGATGTTCAGGGCGAGATAGGCCGGGACGAGGTCGCGGCGCCGGTGGCGCGGGTAGTAGATGCCGAAGGTCAGCAGGCAGACGGCCGCCAGATCGAGTCCCAGGTGGGCGGCGAGGTGCCGCAGAGCGTCCATGGAAGTGAGCCCCCTCTTGTGCGTTCTTGTGCGTTCGCTGAGTGACCGAACGAGCACAGACGATAGGGAAACTTCCGGTGAACATGTGTTTGCCTGTGGAGAAACGTTGCTTCCCCTTAACGCAATCGGAGGCCGAGTGTCCGGAACACTGCACCACCTGTCGCACGGGGCCCTCTTGCCGCCGTGCGTCACCTGAGGGTATCGGCCTCCGGACCTGGTGGGACGGGTCGGGAGCGCCCGTCCGCGTACAGGACGGCGGCTGCCGTGCCGGCCGCGGCGAGGAGGCCGGCCGCGAGCCGGAAGGCGTGCCGGGCGCCCGCGAGCGAAGCGGCCTCCGGCGCACCGGCGGACAGGGCGCGGAAGAAGACCGAACCGAGGAGGGCGATGCCCAGGGTGCCGCCGAACTGCTGGACGGAGTTGAGCAGTCCGGCCGCCGAGCCCGTCTCGTGCGGGCGCACCCGCGACAGGGCGGATGTGAAGAACGGGACGGTGAACAGCCCGTTCCCGGCCCCGCCCACGGCCAGCGCCACGAGCAGCGGCCACGGGTAACTGCCGGGCCGGGCAGTGTGGTAGGCGGCGAGCGCGCCGAGCAGACCGGCCAGCAGTACGGCGAGCCCGGCGTACCGACGGCCCGACATCCACAACTGGCCCCAGCTCGCCGCCGGATTGTCGATGCTCACGCCGGTTCTCCCTCCGGACGGGATGGACATGGGGCAGGCGGTGCGCCGGGGAGGCGGTGCAGGGAGCGGATCGAGGAGGCGAAGAGCAGCAGGAACGGCAGGGCCAGGGCGGCGGTGCCGAGAGCGAGGGTGTTCCACAGGCCGAGCCACGTGCCCGCGGCCCCGGCAAGGAGGGCTGCGAGAGGTCGGGTGCCGTAGGTGATCCACTGTCCGGTGGCGAGCATCCGGCCCTGCATGCCGGGTTCGCACACGGCCTGTCGGATGCCGATCTTGGCGTTGCCCTCCAACAGCTTCTCGCCGGGCAGCAGCGAGGGCAGGTAGCTGATGCGCGGGGTGGAGCCGACAAGACTCGCGGCCGAGGTCACCAACGCCACCGCGTACAGCAGCTCCAGCGACAGGCGGCCTGCGGCATCCGCGAGCGGGATCACGGTGAACGCCGTGCCGCACACGAGGACCGCGCCGATCATCAGGGGCCGTTTGCGGTGCCGGTCGGCGAGCGCCCCGGCGGGAAGGGTCACCAGCAGCGGCGGCAGCCGCTCGGCGAAGTTCAGCAGCGACACCTGCCACACGGTGGCGTGCAGCGAGACCACAGCGATCAGCGGCAGGGCAACCGCGGTGACGCCACTGCCCGCGATGTCCACTGCGCACGCCGACCAGTAGCGGACGAAGTCCGGGTGCCGCCACAGGCTCTTTCCCGCCGGGACGTTGTTCACGAGACGTCGCTCCCTTCCACCGCGTCGGCCGGCTTGCGCGGGCCGGGCAGCACGGCGTCCTGGAACTGACGGGCCTGCATCTCATACAGCTCGCGGAAGACGCCCGCGGTGGGTTTGTGCAGCAGCTCCTCGAAGGTGCCGGACTCGCGCAGCCGGCCCTCTTGCAGGACGTGGATGAGATCGGCGTGGCGGACGGAGGCGAGGCGGTGGGTGATCAGGACGACGGTCTGGCCGCCGTCGGCGAGCTTACGGATCTGGTCGAAGACCTCCAGTTCTGCCTTCGCGTCGAGCGCGGAGGTGGGTTCGTCGACGATGAGGATGGGCGCGTTGCGGTAGCGGGCCCGGGCGAGCCCGATGCGCTGCCACTGGCCGCCGGAAATCTGGTGGCCGCCTTTGTAGCCCTTGTTCAGCAGGGTGTCCCAGCCCCGGGGAAGCTCGGCCACCACCGTGTCGGCGCCGGCGTAGGCTGCGGCTTCTTCCAGCGCTTGCTGGTCTGTGGGACGGTCGGGGCTGCCGATGGCAATGTTCATGCGGCAGGTGAAGGGCCACCGGTGGAAGTCCTGGCCGACCATCGCGAACATCGCCCACAGCTGGGCCCGGTCCAGTTCACCGGCGTCGATGCCGTCCCACAGGATCCGGCCGCCGTCCGGCTGGTACAGGCCGGCCAGCAGCTTGGAGACGGTCGTCTTGCCCGAGCCGTTCTCGCCGACCAGCGCGACGATCTTCCCCACGGGGATGTCCAGCGATACTTCCTCAAGTGCGGGGTGCGGCACCTGCTGTTGTGCCGGCTGCTCGTCGCCGCTGTCGCTGTTGTCGGGGTAGGAGAAGGTGACGTTCTCGAAGCGGATCAGCGACACCCGGTCGGGAACCGGGTGCCCGCCGTCGCGGATGGCCCACTTCTCGGCATCGGCCATGAGGCGTTCCAGGTCCTGGACGTAGCAGGCTTGCTCGTAGAGATCGTTGACCCGCAGGACGAAGGCGGACAGGCTCTGCCCGCCGGTGCGCACGGCCAGGACAGCAGTGCCGGCCACCGACAGGGCCATCATCCCGGTGATCAGCAGCACCCCCAGTGCGCCGTAGGTGAGCAGGGCAGCGATGCCGGTGAGTGCAGAGGCCACCAGACGGACCCGGGCGGCGTTCTTGGCGAGGCGGGACTGCTCGGCCTCGGAGGCCTCCGACATCCGGCGGAAGTGGTGCAGCAGGAGCGGGCCGACACCGTGGACGCGAATCTCGGGGGCCGGTCCGGTGCGCATCAGGTTGTGACTCAGCAGCCGCCCGGCCCGCGAGTGTTCCATCCAGCGCAGGTAACTGCCGTAACCCTCCCGGGAATTCCTCAACGATGCCCATGACCGGGGCACGGTCATCAGCACGAGGAGCGGCAGCAGCACCGGGTGCAAAACGGTGAGCACACCGGCAGCGGCCACGAAACTCACCAGTGAGCCGATGACGCCGCTACACGCACTGACCATGCGCCGGGCAGTCGAGGCACCGTACTGAGCCGAGTCCATGAGCTTGTTGAACTCGGCGTCCTCGATCGCGGCCAGCTCCACCTTGACCACGTGGGCCAGGTACATCTCTGTGGCGACCCGCTCGACCTTCGGCTCCAGCCGGCCCGTGCCCGAGGTGGACGCCGCGTTCGCCAGAGCCCCGATGACGCCGGTGACGGTGACTCCGAGCACGGCGGGCAGCGCCGTCTGGAGACGGTGCCCGATCATCCCCGTGGCGAGTACAGCAGCCAGGACACTGTTGATGGCCACCAGGCCGACGGCCTGACTGATCCCGCGGACCAGCTCACCGGCACCGACGGCCCACAGGGCGCGACGGTCGGCCCGCCAGGCCAGCCGCACCGTGAATCCCACGAGCCGGGGAAGGCGCAGAGCCGTCGCCCACAGCGACATCTCGAAGTACGCGTACCTGTGCTCGTTCCAGCGGGCCGAGTACACCAGCGGCCCGCCGAACAACAGCCGCTCCGACGGCGACCCTTCGGCCTCCTCCGCACGGGCCGTGAGGTCCTGCTTCTTCGCTGTCCACTTCATGCCGCACCGCCTTCCGCCGGCCAGCCGTGCTCGGACAGCAGGTCCCCGGCGACGAACCGGCGCAGGACGGCGGCGGTGTACGGCACGCAGTCCGCCGGTGGCCGCGTGGGGTCCGCCCACATCAGTTGCGAGCACTTCTCCGGCTCGCGGTTGAACGGCTCGCCCGTCCACCGCTGGGTGGTGAACACCATCCCCATGCGGCACTCGCCCTCGGAGCTGCGGTGGTGGATGGCGTGACAGAACTCCAGGTCGTGGCGCGCGATCGTGACCCCGGTCTCCTCGGTGGCCTCCCGCAGGGCAGCGGCGGTGACAGTCTCACCGTCCTCCAGGTGGCCGCCGGGCGGGCACAGCAGCCCGGAGGCGTAGACCTTCCCGGCCCGGCGGAGCAGCAGCACCCGCCCGTCATCGCGGACCATCAGCACCATGACGTCGACCACGAGCCGGTAGCGCGTCGGCTGCCTCACGCGCACCTCCCCGTGGCCGTCCCCGTGCGGCGGTGGCCAGGCTGCCGGCCGTGTTCGAATCGCAAACGCACCCCCGTGGCATTCGCGAGGTGGGTGTGGCGGTGATGCACTGTGCCCCCTCGTTGACAGGTCGATCGGACGAATGCTCGGAAAAACGGCGCACGAACGGGCTAGGTCACGGGTGCCCGTTGGCGTTTTGTCGCGCAGAAATTCGAGGGCCGGTCAACGGGCCCGGCGTTGCTGGGCAGGGCGCCCGCGGGCGGTTGCGCGATTCCCTCGAACGTGGCCCGTCACCCGATCGAGAGCTTGCGTTGCTGCCGGAAACGGCTGCCAACCGCCCTGGTCCAGCTGTCGCCGGGGCCCGGGTGTCGGGCACTTTGCAGACGACCGGGTGACGACCCTCGCGAGCCCGGACTCGACGTCCCCGCCGAGGACTTCTTCGACAGCAGCAGAAGCCCGGCCCGGCCGGGACGCTCGCGCGAAAGAAACGGCACGGCCCAGGGGAACAGTTCTGGCTCGGCTGAATCGGCACGGTGACCGCAACGCGGAAACCACGGCTGAGTCGTCGGACCGGGGCTGGCCCGCCGTGGGCGTGAGGCAGGTGAGGGTTCGCCCTCGTCGCCCGGTCTTTGTGAGCAAACTCCGCCTGCAAAAGCCCCGTTCCGCACTACCGTCCTCCCCATCACTGCTCCGACCCGCACAAGGAGGCGCAGCCACGTGGGTAAGCACGGTGACGGCAAGGGCGGCAAGGACGGCGACAAGCAGCAGTCGCCCCGCGAGAGCGACGGGCAGTGGAAGAGGCCCGTGTCCGACCCGCCGAAGAAGAAGCCCGGTAAATGAGTACTCCCGAACGGCTCGTTCAGATCCTCACGAACAAGGGATCGCTCCCGCCCGCATCGCCCTGGGCCGATGCCGTCGCCCAGGTGCGGCGGGAGCTGTTCCTCCCCGACGTCTTCGAAGCCGACGACCACCCCTTCGACCGCACCGCCGCCCCGGAGCGGTGGGCCTGGGCCGTCTACGCCGACCTGCCCCTGGTCACCCAGATCAACGAGGGCCGGGACCTGGGCGAGGACGCCTATCAGCTGCCGACCTCGTCCAGCTCCATGCCGACGGTCATGCTCCAGATGCTCGACCTCCTCGACGTCCGTGACGGCGACTCGGTCTTCGAGGCGGGTGCGGGCACCGGGTACAACGCGGCCTGGCTCTGCCACCGCTTCGGATCCGATCGCGTGACGACCATGGACATCGATACGGGCATCGCCAAGCAGGCCGAGGCCAACCTGGCCAAGGCGGGCTTCAGCCCGCGGGTGCTGTGCGGGAGCGCCGAGGACGGCGCGGACGGCGCGCCGTACGACCGGACGATCGCGACGTTCACCGTCGCGGACATCCCGTACGCCTGGGTCGAGCAGGCCTCCGAGGGCGGCCGCATCGTTGCCCCGTGGGGCGGGGGGATCCACCATTACAGCTTCGCGGTCCTCGACGTGCACGACGGCCGGGCCTGCGGGCGCTTCGCCGGCTACCCCGCCTTCATGCGCACCCGCACCCAGCGCGCACAGGGGGGACTGCTGCGCGACTTCCACCACCACGAGGACGACGCCACCCCCGGCCGTACCGATGTGTCCCCCCGCGACGTCAGCGGCGATGCCGACGCCCTCTTCTGGATCGACACCGCTGTCCGCGACGTGTGGCACCACGTCGGCGAGGCCGACGACGGCTCGGACGAAGCCACCCTGTGGCTGTTCTCCACCGACCGCTCCTCCTGGGCCACCGCCGAGTACGTCCCGGGGCAGAGCGAGTACGAGGTCGAGCAGTACGGCCCCCGCCGGCTGTGGGACGAGGTCGAATCCGCCTACCGGAACTGGGCGGACCACGGCTGTCCGGAACGCGACCGCGCCGGGCTCACCGTGACCCGCGAGGGACAGCACGTGTGGCTGGACGACGAGGACAACATCATCGGCACGGTCCCCGCGGCCGCCCAGACCCAGGCATGAAGATCGGCACGCCGATCGTGAACTTCCCCGGCCTGCCGGGGGAGTTCGTGTGGGTCGAGGGCAACGATGCGGGCGCCTTCCGAGACGGTGACGTGCTCGTACGTTCCCGGCGCCCCGTTGGGCTGGAGTACCCGGTCACGGTGAACGGTCAGGAAGTCGTCGCGGTGTACGACCTCGCCGCTCAACCATGCGGGCCCCAGGGCCGCCTGCACCCGTTGGCGGACGCTCTTATATTTCACTGAGAACGTTCCCCTAAGGGTTGTCCCGTAAATGATCTACG
>NZ_JBKIWN010000019.1:0-152214 GCF_058146165.1 Streptomyces sp. AM25
GATCAAACTCTCCGTGAATGCTTACCCGACTGCGTTTAATGAAAAACTGCGGGTTCAACACTCGCGTTGAGCGGAACGCCACCGGGCGGAATAAGCCCGGCGCGTCCACAGCATCCTCGCTGTGTTATTTCAAAGGAACCTCATCCCACCGAAGCGGGACGGGGTTGTTTTATAGTCTGGCGTTGACTTTTGGCACGCTGTTGAGTTCTCAAGGAACGGACGCTTCCTTCGTACTCACCCTCTCGGGCTTTCCTCCGGGCGCTTCCCTTCGGTGATTCACACTCTATCAGGACTTTTCCGGCCCCTTCACCACCGCCGTTTTCCGCATATCCAAAAAAGACATGCAGGCACACAGCAGCAGATCCGGAATGGATCATGTCCGATGGAGTGCCGCCCGCGCCTCGCCCGGCAGTTGTCTGCGGGCCCCGGTCGTGGGCAGGGATCCGACAGTACAGCTCCCGCTGGGGCGAGGCAAATCGATTACGGACCGCGATGGGCGGCGGGCGGACGCAGGGGGTGCTCGCTCGTGCGGAACCCTCAGTTCCTATGACTTAGGCTGCTGAGTCAGTGCGCCGTCCAGGACAGGTAGTGACGGCGCGTGATGATTCTCCATCCCTGGGAGGCTTCCCATGACCACCGTGACGTCCCCTATCGCCGGACGTGCCATCGGACTCGCGGCAGTGCCCGACCCGGTGTTCTCCGGCGCGATGGTGGGCCCCGGTACCGCCGTCGACCCGGTCCGTGAGCCGGGCGAGGCCTTTTCTCCCGTCGACGGTGTCATCGTCTCGCTGCACCCCCACGCGTTCGTCGTCGTCGACGCGGAGGGCCACGGGGTGCTGACGCACCTCGGCATCGACACCGTCCAGCTCAACGGCGAGGGCTTCGAGCTGCTCGTCAACAAGGGCGACACCGTGACGCGCGGACAGGCCGTCATCCGCTGGAACCCGGCCGCGGTCGAAGAGGCCGGCAAGTCGCCGGTCTGCCCGATCGTCGCGCTCGAGGCCACCGCCGACTCGCTCGGCGAGGTGCGCGAGGACGGCGACGTCAAGGCCGGTGACCAGCTTTTCAGCTGGCAGTAGGCCGATCCCGTCCGTACACGTGACACGCGCGCACGCGCGTACATCTGCGTAGATACGGACGGCACGTACAACATCCACTGCGGCGGCCGGTCCGCCGCATCAACCGGAGACGGTGTAATGGAGACAACGCTGCGAGGCGTCGGCGTGAGCCACGGTGTGGCGATCGGCGAAGTGCGGCACATGGGCACGGCGGTTCTGGAGCCGCCGGCCAAGCAGATCCCGGCCGAGGAGGCGGAGCGCGAGCAGGGGCGCGCGCGCCAGGCCGTGGAGGCTGTGGCCGCCGACCTCATTGCACGCGGCAACCTGGCCGGTGGCGAGGCCCAGCACGTGCTGGAGGCCCAGGCCATGATGGCGCAGGACCCCGAGCTGATGGCCGACGTCGAACGGCGCATCGCGGTCGGCAGCACCGCCGAGCGTGCGGTGTACGACGCCTTTGCCGCCTACCGTGCGCTGCTGGCCGGCGCGGGCGAGTACCTGGCCGGCCGGGTGGCCGACCTGGACGACGTGCGCAACCGCATCGTCGCGCGCCTGCTGGGCGTGCCGATGCCGGGTGTGCCGGACAGCGACGAGCCCTACGTGCTCATCGCGCGCGACCTGGCCCCGGCCGACACGGCGCTGCTCGACCCGACGCTGGTGCTCGGCTTCGTGACCGAGGAGGGCGGGCCGACCAGCCACAGCGCCATCCTGGCGCGGGCGCTCGGCGTTCCGGCCGTGGTGGCGCTGCCGGGCGCGGGCGAGCTGGCCGAGGGCACGGTCGTCGCGGTGGACGGCAGCACGGGCGACATCTTCGTCGACCCGAGCCCGGAGAAGCGCGCCGAGCTGACGAAGGCGGCGGAGGCGCGCAAGGCCGCGCTGGCCGCGTCGTCCGGTCCGGGTGCGACCTCGGACGGCCACAAGGTGCCGCTGCTGGCGAACGTCGGCGGTCCCGCCGACGTGCCGGCCGCGGTCGAGGCGGGTGCCGAGGGCGTCGGTCTGTTCCGTACCGAGTTCCTCTTCCTGGACGACAGCAAGCAGGCGCCGTCCGAGGCCAAGCAGGTCGAGGCGTACCGCAAGGTGCTGGAGGCGTTCCCCGAGGGCCGCGTGGTCGTGCGCGTGCTGGACGCGGGCGCGGACAAGCCGCTGGACTTCCTGACGCCGGCCGACGAGCCGAACCCGGCGCTGGGCGTGCGGGGTCTGCGGACGCTGCTGGACCACCCGGATGTGCTGCGCACGCAGCTGACCGCGCTGGCCAAGGCCGCCGAGGGGCTGCCGGTGTACCTCGAGGTCATGGCTCCGATGGTGGCCGACCGCACGGACGTCAAGGCGTTCGCGGACGCGTGCCGGGAGGCCGGTCTGCAGGCCAAGTTCGGTGCGATGGTGGAGATTCCGTCCGCCGCACTGCGGGCGCGTTCGATCCTGCAGGAGGTCGAGTTCCTTTCGCTGGGGACCAATGACCTTGCGCAGTACACCTTCGCGGCGGACCGTCAGGTCGGTGCCGTCTCCCGGCTGCAGGACCCGTGGCAGCCGGCGCTGCTCGACCTGATCGCGGTGTCGGCGGAGGCGGCCAAGGCCGAGGGCAAGAGCTGCGGCGTGTGCGGCGAGGCCGCCTCGGACCCGCTGCTGGCGTGCGTGCTGACGGGGCTGGGCGTGACGAGCCTGTCCATGGGCGCTGCGTCGATTCCGTACGTGCGTGCCGCGCTGTCCAAGCACACGCTGGCGCAGTGCGAGCGTGCGGCTGCGGCGGCGCGTGCCACGGACACGGCCGAAGAGGCGCGGCTCGCCGCGCAGGCGGTGCTGTCCGGCGAGTGAGCCGGTCGTGAGTGAGGAAGGGGTGCCCCACCGGTCCGGTGGGGCACCCCTTCCCGTCATTCCAGGTCGATCTCCGGTGCTTCCGCGTACACGACTCCGTGCTCCGGCGGTACGGGCTCGCCCGTGACGATGTCGGTGCAGTAGGCGGCGAAGACCTCGCCCTCGGTCAGCGGCCTCAGGCCGCCGTCCACCAGGCCCCAGCCACGGACCGTCTCCGCCTCTCCCCCGGCGGTGCGCAGGACGATCGCGCCCGGGCGCTCCCCGGTCAGGCCGGCCGCCACGACGGTGCAGAAGACCAGGGCGTCCGCTTCGCCCAGCTCGACGGTGCCGTCCGCGTGGGCGTCGACGTGGAGCACGCCGACGAGCGGGACCCGGCCCGGGCCGGGGACGGTGCACACGAGGTGGTGTCTGCCCCGTCCGGTCTCCTCGACGATCCGGCGCAGGGCCCGGGTGGCCCGGGCGAAGGCGGCCTGGCCGACGTCCTCGCCGCAGGAGGTGCAGCCGCCGGTGCCGGCGAGGAGATCGGAGGCGTGCTCCCAAGTGGCCTGCTGCACCGTCTCGTCGACGAGGCGGGGCAGCAGGCGGCGGATGGGCTGGCCCGCGTAGACGACCGTGGTGCCCGCCGCCGCGACCTCGGCCGTGTAGCGGTTGCGGCTGGCGGGACTGTCCGGGTCGAGGCGCTCCTCCGCGCAGAACTCCTCGTACCCGGCGGGGTCGAAGAGGGCGACGCTGGTGTGCGTGCCCCGGGCGGTGCGGGTGCGCAGCAGCCTTTCCATCTGCCATAGATACGCATCGTGGTCGTCGAAGAACGGGAAGCTTCGGTACCGCCTCATGGCGGCGAAGTCGCGTTCATCGGCCAGGACGGCCACTGTGCCGGTGATTTCCCTGTTCAGCAGCCGTCGTCGGGTGTCCTTGCCCTGGTGTGCCATGTCCTCGTTCCCCCTGAGCGCGAGTGATGATTGCTCACTCACCGTAACCGGGGGCACTGACAACGGGCTCAGCCGCGGCGTTCGCGCGCCAACTGCTCGTAGAAGTCGAGCAGTCCGACGTTGTCGACGGAGCCCGGATTGACCGCCTTCTCCAGCGGTGTCCCCTGCAGCAGCCGCTTGACCGGTACTTCGATGCGCTTGCCGGTGAGGGTGTGCGGGATCGCGGGCACCTGGATGACCTCGTCGGGGACGTGGCGTGGGGAGAGCTGTTCGCGGATGGTGCGCTTGATGCGGTCGAGGAGGGCGTCGTCCAGCCGTGCGCCGGGGGCGAGGTGGACGAAGAGGGGCATCCAGTAGCCGCCGTCGGGCAGTTCGACGCCGATGACGAGGGACTCGCGGATCTCGGGGAGGCGTTCGACGGCCTCGTAGATGTCGGCGGACCCCATCCGGACGCCCTGCCGGTTGAGGGTGGAGTCGGAGCGGCCGTGGATGACGACGGTGCCGCGCGAGGTGAGGGTGATCCAGTCGCCGTGGCGCCAGACGCCGGGGAACATCTCGAAGTAGCTGTCGCGGTAGCGGCTGCCGTCGGGGTCGTTCCAGAAGCGGACGGGCATGGAGGGCAGCGGGGCGGTCACGACGAGTTCGCCGACCTCGTCGACGACGGGCTTGCCCTGCGCGTTCCATGCCTGGAGGTCGGTGCCCAGGCAGGGGGCCTGGAGTTCGCCGATGTACACGGGCAGGGTCGGCACCGCGCCCGCGAAGCAGCTGCACACGTCGGTGCCGCCGCTGACCGAGGCGATCCACGTGTCCGGGGAGACCTCGTCGTGGATCCAGCGGAACCCGTCGGGCGGCAGCGGCGAGCCGGTGGTGGCGACGCAGGCGACGCGGGAGAGGTCGAGGTCGTGCCCGGGGCGGATACCGGCCTTGCGGCAGGCCATCACGTAGGCGGCGGAGGTGCCGAAGAGGGTGGTGCCGGTGCGTTCGGCGATGCGCCACTGGGCGGCGGTGTCGGGGTGGCCGGGGCTGCCGTCGTAGAGGACGACGGTGGTGCCGGTGAGGAGGCCGGAGACGAGGAAGTTCCACATCATCCAGCCGGTGGAGGTGTACCAGAAGAAGCGGTCGCCGGGGCCCAGGTCGCAGTGCAGGGCGAGCTGTTTGAGGTGTTCGAGCAGAATGCCGCCCTGGGACTGGACGATGGCCTTGGGCAGGCCGGTGGTGCCGGAGGAGTACAGCACCCACAGCGGGTGGTCGAAGGGGAGCTGCTCGAAGACCGGCTCGGTGTCGGCGGCGGTGAGGTCGTCCCATTCCAGTGCGCCCTCGGGGGCGGCGGTGCCGAGCAGCGGGATGTGCACGACGGCGCGCAGGGTGGGGAGTTCGGCGCGCAGTTCGGCGACGACGTCGGTGCGCTCGTGCCGCTTGCCGCCGTAGTGGTAGCCGTCGACGGTGAACAGGACGACGGGCTCGACCTGCTGGAAGCGGTCCAGGACGCTGCGGGCGCCGAAGTCCGGTGCGCAGGAGGTCCATACGCCGCCGACGGCCGCGGTGGCGAGCAGGGCGACGACGGCGTGCGGGATGTTGGGCAGGTAGCCGCTGACCCGGTCGCCGGGCCGGACGCCCAGCCGGCGCAGCTCGGCGGCCAGGGAGCCGACCTGGCGGCGGAGTTCGGCCCAGGTGACGGGCTGCGGCTCGTGAGTCTCGTCCACGTGCAGCAGGGCGGGCTCACCGGCGCGGGCCGGGGCCTCGGCCGTGCGCAGGGCGTGTTCGGCGTAGTTGAGGGTGGCGCCGGGGAACCAGACGGCCCCGGGCATGCCGCGGTCGACGAGGACGCGCTCGTAGGGCGTGGAGAAGCGCACGCCGCACCACTCCGCCAGGGCCTGCCAGAAGCGTTCGAGTTCCTCCACCGACCAGCGGTGCAGGGCCGCGTAGCTCGCGACGGCGTCGCCGGGGACGGGGGCGGGCGCGCCGTGCTCGCGCGCGGCCCAGGCGTGGAAGCGGGTGACCTGGGCACGGGCGATGCGGTCCTCGCCGGGGTGCCACAGGGGCTCGGGACTGTCGGCGGACTGCTGCGGTGCGGTGGTCATCTGGCTGCTCCCGGCTGTACGCGTCGTGGGCGTCTGCGCGCACACGGGCGGGGTATGCGCGCGACGCGGCTGTCCAGGACGATGCCATGTGATCGACTCGGGCACCAGGGGTGTCCGTTCGCGCACGCGTCGGACACCGGGTCCGGAGGGGGTGAACGGCAGTTGAACGGAGCACGGTCCCGGCGGCCGCGGTGGCAGGGTGAGCGCCATGGACGGTCGTGACCTGGTACGGACGGTGAGGGCGGTCGGTTCGGCGCAGGGGCTGCGGTCCCTGCGCGCGGCGTGGCGGCACCGGCAGGCGGACGCGGCGGCGCTGCCGCGGCCGGGCGGGGAACGGGCGCGGGTGCCCGGCGAGGCGCTGGGCGCCGGTCCGGAGCCGGGCGGCGGGGTGGTGCGGTTCGCCCGGTCGTCGCTGCGGGTGCGGGTGGCGGCGGGGGGTGCGGTGTTCTGCGGCTGGGACGGGGCCGTGCCGGAGCCGTCGTACGCGCTGGCCGGTGCGTGCCCGGAGGCGGACGAGCGGGCGGTGCTGGAGCCGGACACGGACGGCGGCTGGCGGGTGGTCTCCGAGCGGGTGCTGGTGGCGGTCTCGCGGCGCGGTGCGGTGGAGGTGCGCACGCCGGGCGGGGTGGTGCTGCGCCGGGACCTGCCGCCGCGCTGGTGGGAGCCGGTGGCCGCCGGGGATGTCGGAGGGGCGGGGGCGGCGCGCTGGGTGCAGCGGTCCGAGGTGGCGGCGGACGCGCGGTTCTTCGGGCTGGGCGGCCGGTCGGCCGGGCCGCGGCTGCGGGACGGCGCGTACCGGCTGTGGAACACCGATCCGGGCGGCGCGTTCGGGCCCGGGGACGATCCGCTGTACATCACGATGCCGGTGCAGCTGGTGGTCGCGGACGCGGGCACGCACCTGGTGTTCCAGGACAACTCCTGGGACGGCAGGGTCACGCTGTGGGAGGGCGAGGAGGGGGCGGGCTCCGGGCACGACCGGCCGGGGCGCTGCGAGGTGCGGATGGACGGGGGTCCGGTGCGTTCGTGGGTGCTGGTGGGCACCCCGGCGCGGGTGCTGCACGGGTGGGCGGCGCTGACGGGCGCGCCGGCGCTGCCGCCCGCGTGGGCGCTGGGGCCGCAGCACGCGCGCTGGGGGTTCGGCAGCGAGCGCGAGGTGCGGCGGGTGGCGGCCGGGTACCGGGAGCGCGATCTCCCGCTGTCGGCCGTGCACTTGGACATCGACCACTACCGGGGCCACCGGGTCTTCACCGTGGACCGCGAGCGGTTCCCGGACCTGCCGGGGCTGGCGGCGGACCTGCGGGAGCAGGGCGTGCGGCTGGTGTCCATCGTGGACCCGGCGGTGAAGGCCGAGCCGGGGCTGGCGGTGTACGACGAGGGGGCGGCGGCCGGCGCCTTCGTGAAGGACGCGCAGGGGCGGGAGGTGCGCGGCGAGGTGTGGCCGGGCGAGTCGGTCTTCCCGGACTTCACCGATCCGCAGGTGCGCTCCTGGTGGGGCGGGCTGTACACGGAGCGCCTGGCGCAGGGCTTCGCGGGGTTCTGGCACGACATGAACGAGCCCGTCTCGTTCGCCCCGTTCGGCGATCCGTCCCTGCCGCGGTCGGCCCGGCACGCGCTGGAGGGCCGGGGCGGCGACCACCGCGAGGCGCACAACGTGTACGGGCTGTCCATGGCGCGGGCGGGCTACGAGGGGCTGTGCCGGCTGCGGCCGCGGGAGCGCCCGTTCCTCTTCTCGCGCTCGGGCTGGGCGGGGATGCAGCGCTACGGCGGCACGTGGTCGGGCGACGTGGCGACGGGCTGGCCGGGGCTGCGGGCGTCGCTGGCGCTGGTGCTCGGCCTGGGACTGTGCGGGGTGCCGTACTCGGGGCCGGACGTCGGCGGGTTCACCGGGGCGCCGTCGCCGGAGCTGTACCTGCGCTGGTTCCAACTGGGCGCGTACCTGCCGCTGTTCCGCACGCACTCGGCGATCACGGCCGGGCGCCGGGAGCCGTGGGAGTTCGGGCCGGAGGTGCTGGAGCACGCGCGGGCGGCGCTGCGGGAGCGGATGCGGCTGCTGCCGTACTTCGTGACGCTGGCGCATCTGGCGCACCGCACGGGGGCGCCGTACGTGCGCCCGGTGTGGTGGCGCTCGCCCGAGGACCGGGCGCTGCGCGACTGCGAGGACGCGTTCCTGCTGGGTGATTCGCTGCTGGTGGCACCGGTGCTGGAGCCGGATGCGGACCGGCGGGCGGTGCGGCTGCCGCGGGGGCGGTGGTACGACGCGGCGACGGGCCGGGCGCACGAGGGGCCGGGGCAGGTGCTGCTGGACGCTCCGCTGTCGCGCATCCCGGTGCTGGTGCGGGCGGGTTCGGTGCTGCCGGTGGCCTCCGGCGATGCGGGGCAGGTGGAGCTGGAGGTGTGGCCGCCGGCCCCGGGGCGTACGGGCGGCGGGGTGCTGATCACCGACGGGGAGACGCCCGTGACGGTGCGCTTCACGACGCGGTGGCGGGACGGGACGGTGGCGGTGACCCGGGAGGGGGAGCAGGAACCGGGGTATCCGGTGCGGCTGCGGGGGATGCCCGGTCCTTCCCCCAGTCCGGCCGGGCCTGATATGCCATAGGGCATGCCGAGGATACCGATCTTTTCTGTCTCATTCCGGGCATTCGTAGCGGCCGTTGCCGCGCTCCTCGCCGTCACCTCCCTGCCGGCCACGGCACAGGCGGCGCCGACCGGGCGCCTGCCCAAGGGGTTTGTCGCCCTCGCCGACGTCGACCCCACGATCGTCCAGGAGATCCGCTACGCCACGGTGCACAACTTCACCGGCCACCGCGTGGACGGCTATCTGCGGCCCCGCTGCATCCTCACCCGGCCGGCCGCCGAGGCCCTGCACCGGGTGCAGCGCGCGCTGTGGCCGAAGGGGTACACGCTCAAGGTCTACGACTGCTACCGGCCGCAGCGTGCGGTGAACGACTTCGTGGCGTGGGCGAAGGACCTGGACGACGTGCGGATGAAGGGCGAGTTCTATCCGCGCGTGGACAAGTCCCGGCTGTTCGAGGACGGTTACATCGCGGCGAAGTCCGGGCACAGCCGCGGCAGCACGATGGACCTGACCGTCGTGCGCCGCCCGGCACGCCCCACGCGCCCCTACGTGCCCGGTGAGCCGCTCGTGCCCTGCTACGCGCCGAAGGCGCAGCGCTTCCCCGACAACTCCGTCGACACGGGCACCGGTTTCGACTGCTTCGACACGCTCGCCCACACCCTCGACCCGCGCATCACGGGCCGGCAGCGGGCGAACCGGCTGCTGCTGAAGTCCGCCATGGAACGGACGGGTTTCGTCAACCTCGCCGAGGAATGGTGGCACTACACGCTGCGGAAGGAGCCGTTCCCCAACACGTACTTCGACTTCCCCGTCCGCTGACGCGACTGGCCTTGACGCTCCACCGGGCCCGCAGAACACTGCGCGGTGCCATTGCCGCGCCGCTCTCCGGGAGGCGTCATGACGGGCCCGTACGTAGCCGCGATCGACCAGGGCACCACTTCCAGCCGCTGCATCGTCTTCGACAGCGGGGGTGCGGTGGTCGCCGAAGACCGGCGGGAACACCGCCAGATCCTCCCGCAGCCCGGCTGGGTGGAGCACGACGCGGCGGAGATCTGGGCGAAGGTCCAGGCCGTGGTGGCCGGGGCGCTGGCCGCCGCGGGGCTGCGGGCCGACGAGCTGAGCGCGCTGGGCATCACCAACCAGCGCGAGACGACGGTCCTGTGGGACCGCGCCACCGGCAAACCGGTGCACAACGCCATCGTCTGGCAGGACACCCGCACCTCCGAGCTCTGCCGCAGCCTGGGCGGCACCGAGGGCCAGGACCGGTTCCGCCGGTCCACCGGGCTGCCGTTGACCAGTTACTTCTCGGGGCCGAAGGTCGCCTGGCTGCTCGACCGGGTGCCGGGGCTGCGCCGGCGGGCGGAGAACGGCGAGATCGCCTTCGGCACCGTCGACTCCTGGCTGATCTGGAACCTGACGGGCGGCACGGAGGGCGGGGTGCACGTCACCGACGTCACCAACGCCTCGCGCACGCTGCTGATGGACCTGGAGACCCTCCAGTGGGATCCCGCGATCCTGGAGGCGATGCGGATCCCCGAAGCGGTGCTGCCGGAGATACGTTCCTCCGCCGAGGTCTACGGCAGGGCCGTGGGCCGGCTCGCCGGGGTGCCGGTGGCGTCCGCGCTGGGCGACCAGCAGGCGGCGGTGTTCGGGCAGACCTGCTACCGGGTGGGCGAGGCCAAGAACACCTACGGCACGGGCAGTTTCCTGCTGCTGAACACCGGCTCCCGGCCGGTGCCGTCCAAGAGCGGCCTGCTGACGACGGTGGGCTACCGGCTGGGCGGCGAGGCGCCGGTCTACTGCCTGGAGGGGGCGATCGCCGTCACGGGCGCGCTGGTGCAGTGGCTGCGCGACCAGTTGGGCATGATCCGCTCCGCCGACGAGATCGAGACGCTGGCCGCGAGCGTGCCCGACAACGGCGGCGCCTACATCGTGCCGGCCTTCTCCGGCCTGTACGCGCCCTATTGGCGCCCGGACGCCCGCGGAGTGATCACCGGTCTGACGGCCTACGTCACCCGGGCGCACCTGGCGCGGGCCGTGCTGGAGGCGACGAGCTGGCAGACGCGCGAGGTCGTGGACGCGATGCTGCAGGACTCCGGGGTGCCCATCACGGCGCTGAAGGTGGACGGCGGGATGACCGTCAACGGGCTGCTGATGCAGCACCAGGCGGACGTGCTGGGGGTGCCGGTGATCCGGCCGGTGATCACCGAGACGACGTGCCTGGGCGCGGCCTACGCGGCCGGGCTGGCCACCGGTGTGTGGCGGGACCTGGACGAACTGCGGGCGCAGTGGCGGCAGGAGGCGATGTGGCTGCCGCGGATGGCGACCGAGGCGCGTGAGCGGGAGTATCGCCAATGGCGCAAGGCGGTTGAGCGCACCTTCGGCTGGTGTTAGGCGGTTCGCTGAGGGGGCGGTTCCTCGGCTGCGGGCCGTTCGTGGCCGGCCGCACGGTTCCCCGCGCCCCTTCGGGGCACCAAGGCTTGCTCGACCACCGAGACCAGGACCTCCTTCGCCGACTCCCGCTCCCTCGCGTCGCACATCACGACCGGGACCTCCGGGTCGAGGTCGAGTGCGTCGCGTACGGCCTCCTCCGGGTAACGGGCGGCGCCGTCGAAGAGGTTGACGGCGAGGGTGAAGGGGATGCGACGGCGCTCGAAGTAGTCCACGGCGGCGAAGCAGTCCTCCAGGCGGCGGGTGTCGGCGAGGACGACGGCACCCAGCGCGCCCTGGGCCAGTTCGTCCCACAGGAACCAGAAGCGGTCCTGGCCGGGCGTGCCGAAGAGGTAGAGCACCAGGTCCTCGCGGAGGGTGATGCGCCCGAAGTCCATGGCGACGGTGGTGGTCGTCTTGCCCTCCACGCCCGCGATGTCGTCCACCGGCCGGCCCGCCTCGGTCAGCAGTTCCTCCGTGCGCAGCGGGCGGATCTCGCTCACCGAGCCGACCAGGGTGGTCTTGCCGACGCCGAAGCCCCCGGCCACCAGCAGCTTGAGGGTGGTCACCGGGGCGGCGGGCCGCCGGCGGGTGCGGTCGGTGCGGCCGAACACCATGGGTTCTCCTCCGATTGTTCCGCAGGCCCCGGCGCCGGGGCCTGCGGAGAGTGGTTCACAACGCCCGCAGGCCGTCGATGACGTCCCGCAGGATGCCCTCGTCGGGCAGTTCCGCCGGGGGCACGGGACGGGTGACGCGGACGTGCCCCGCGTCGATCAGGTCGCCCACCAGCACCCGGACGACGCCCACCGGCAGGTCCAGCTCCGCGGCCAGTTCGGCGATGGACTGCGGTGTCCGGCGGGCCAGTTCGGCGATGTCGAGGTGTTCCGGGGACAGCGTCTGGTCCGTCAGGGCGTGGGCGCCGCCCGGGTGGCCGGCCAGGGACTCCTCGGCGATCACCAGGGCGATCAGGTCGAGCCGGTCCTCGGCCGCACTGCGGGTGCGGCCGCGGGTCATGGCGTACGGGCGGACCACGGGGCCCGCCGCGTCGTCGAACCAGCGCGCCGGCTGCTCGGGGTCCCGGTCCATGCCCGCCGTCACGCGCCGGCGGCGGCGCCGGTGCGCGGAGCGGTGGCCAGGTGCGTGCCCACGCGCTTGACGAGCAGGGTCATCTCGTAGGCGACCTGGCCGATGTCGGAGTCCGCGTCGGCGAGCACCGCCAGACAGCTGCCGTGGCCCGCGGCGCTGACGAACAGGAACGCCTCCTCCAGCTCGACGACGGTCTGCCGGACCTGTCCGGCGTCGAAGTGCCGGCCCACGCCCTTGGCGAGGCTGTGGAAGCCGGAGGCGACGGCGGCCAGGTGCTCGCCGTCCTCGCGGGTGAGTTCCCCGGACGTGCCGGTCGGCAGTCCGTCGCCGGACAGGACGAGTGCCTTGCGGATGCTGGCGACGCGCTCGACCAGGTCGTCGAGGAGCCAGTTGAGCTCGCCGTCCTCGCCGGTCAGGTCGTTGCGCAGGGCTTCCTTCGGTGCGGTCATCGACCGTCCCCCTCAATCGTCGTTCCTGGTGCTGTCGTTCCTGGCGGGTTCGCCATGTCGTGCTGGTCACGGCCGCGCTGCCAGCCGCGCTGGAGGGCGGCCATCCGGGCCCGTACCTCGTCGGCGTCGCGGGCGGCGTCCGGACCGGCCGGGTCCGGGGCGGGCCGGGCGTGCGCCCCGGTCCGGTCGTCCTTCAACTGCGGGGCGAGGCTGGCCTGGCGCACGCGCCGGGGCAGGCCCCCGGTGGGCGTACGGTCCTCGTCGGGGCCGGTGCCCGGGTCCTGGGCGGGCGGGCGTCCGGCGGTGCGTTCGGTGATCCTGCGGCCGTGGTCGGAGACCAGGACGGGGGCCCGGCGGCGCGGCAGCGGGAGCGGGCCGTCGGGGGCCTGCTCGTGCTCCTCTTTGCCGGGCTCGTCCGGAATGTTTCCGAACAGGGCGTCCAGCGGGCCGGGTTCGCCGGTGCCGTCCGGGGCGCCGAGGCGCTCGCGCACCGGACGGGGGCGGCGGCCGGGCAGCGGCTGCCCTCCGGTGTCCTCGTCCGCTCCTGCACCACGGCCGCGCGGGGCCTCGGTGAGCAGTGCCGAGGGGATGAACACCACGGCCGTGGTGCCGCCGTAGGGGGAGGTCTGCAGGGAGACCCGGACGCCCTGGCGCTGGGCGAGCCGGCTGACGACGAACAGGCCGAGGCGGTCGGTGTCGGAGAGCTCGAACTCGGGGGTCTCGGCGAGCTTGAGGTTGGCCTCCAGCATGGCGTCGGCCGTCATGCCCAGGCCGCGGTCGTGGATCTCCAGGGTGAAGCCGTTGGAGACCCGCTCGCCGAGGACCTGCACCGCGGTGTGCGGCGGGGAGAAGACCGTGGCGTTCTCCAGGAGTTCGGCGACGAGGTGGGTGAGGTCGCCGACGGCCGGGCCGTCGACGGCGAGCCGCGGCAGGCGGCGGACGTCGATGCGCTCGTAGGCCTCGACCTCGGCGACGGCGGCCCGGACGACGTCCATCAGCCGGACGGGCTTGCGCCACTGCCGGGCGGGCGCGGCGCCGGAGAGGATGACCAGGCCCTCGGCGTGCCGGCGCATGCGAGTGGTGAGGTGGTCGAGGCGGAAGAGGTCCGCCAGCTCGTCGGTGTCCTCGGTGCGGCGCTCCATGGTGTCGAGGAGGGTGAGCTGACGGTGCAGCAGGACCTGGCTGCGGCGGGCGAGGTTGACGAAGACGTCGGAGACGCCGCGGCGCATGTCGGCCTGTTTGACGGCGGCTTCGACGGCGGCGCGCTGCAGGGTGTTCAGGGCCTGGCCCACCTGCCCGAGTTCGTCGGAGCCGTACTCCAGGCGCGGGGCCTCGGTCTCGACGTCGACGGTCTCGCCCGCGGCGAGGCGGCGCATCACGCTGGGCAGCCGCACGCCGGAGACCTCGTGGGCCTCCTTGCGCAGCCGGCGCAGGTCCCGGACGAGGCCGCGGCCGATGCGGATGGAGATGACGAGCGAGCAGACGAGGGCGGCGAGGCCCAGGACGCCGGCGACGGCGGCCTTGATGAGGACGCCGACGGCGACGGGCTGGACGCGGCCCGCGTAGCGGTCGCTGGCCTGCTTGCCGAGGGCGGCGAGGTCGTCGAGGACGGGGCCGACGGTGGCCTGCCACTGCCGCTGCGCGACGGCCTGGTCGGTGCGGCCGGGGCCGCCGAGGACGACGGCGTCCTCGGCGGCGCGCAGCGCCCTGGCGTGCGGGCCCCGCCAGTAGGCGTCCAGGAGGGTGCGGTCGGCGGCGGGCAGGGCGGGCAGGCTCGTGGAGTAGAGGATCTTGCGCTCGGCGGTGCGGTCGGAGAACGCGCGCAGGTCCTGCAGGTCCATGCTGCCCGCGATGAACGCGCCGGAGAGCAGGGCGTCCTCGCGGGAGACCGACTCGCGGGCGCGGACGAGGCCGGCCAGGGCGCGGCTCTGCCGCTCCATGTCGGCGTCCTGGACGGCGCTGAGGCTGCCGAGGAAGTCGTAGTAGGGATCGACGAGTTCGTTGTAGGCCTGGAAGGCGGCGTAGCGGGTGAGGGTGCTGTCCTCGACCCTGCGGCGCAGGCCCTCGATGCTGTCGAGGCTCGTCTCGATGGCGCGGAAACGATCCTTCGTGCCGGAGTCCATGGCGTCGCGCACGCCGCGGCCGACGCCGGAGCGGTAGTCCGCGACGGCCTTGTCGGTGGCGCGCTGCCGGGCGTCGAGCTCGGTCAGGGCACCGGAGCGGCGGGGGTCGGCCAGGTAGACGAGGGTCTGGCGGCGCTCCTTCTCCAGGGCGAGGATCACATCCTCGGCGGGGAAGCCCGCCTTGCGCATCACGTCGGCGAAGGAGAACAGCTGGACGGCCTCCTGACCGGTGATCACCGTGGCGAAGGCCCACAGCGCCGTCAGGGACAGCAGCGGCACCAGCAGCAGCGCCACGATCTTCCGGCGGATCGACTTCCCGCGAAAGCGCATGGCCTCCCCTACGTCAACCCCGGTGCACGGGGGTGGTGTTCCGACAACAATGCGGCGTGAGCCTACTACTGCGAGGTAGCGGACCCGAAGACCAGTACGGACCAAGGACGTGTGACGCGGCCGGTTTTCCCCTCATCACGGGAACCTTCGGGCACTCACGGCCGCTCTCTGTACAAAGGGAGAGGAAGAGTTCCGACCGGGGGAGGTGAACGGCCTTGCAGCGGAACCGTGATGCGGGCGCCGGCGCGGCGCCGGGCCGCAGGCCCTTGTGGGTGGAGGAGCCGGCCAGGCGGCCGAGAATGCCGGATCCCATCCGTACGGCCGCGGTGCGCGCGGCCCTGATCGCCGCCGTGACGGTGGATCTGACGGTGGTCACCGTGCTGTTCGCACTGGCCGGTTCGTGGCTGGCGTTCCCGGCCCTGCTGAGCGCGGTGGTGAGCACCGTGCTGGCGACGTGGAGCGTGCTGGACGTGTGGGTGACGCGGCAGGTGTGGCGGCAGCGGCACGGGGTGATCTCCGTGCCGAGCAGCAGTGCGCGCGCTGCGCGCGGCATACGGGGGGCGCGGAGCGCCCTGTGAAAGGGCACGGAGCTCTGCTGAACATGCGGCTCCGCCGCGTGGGCGCGACCAGCCGTGCCGCAGGTCATCTGCGGGCGCGTTGTGGCTGGTCGCGCAGTTCCCCGCGCCCCTTACAGGGCCCCTACGGGGCCCCTTCGGGGCGCTAGACCTCCGCCGGGCGGCGGAACATGCGGGTCGCCGTGATCTCGCCGTGCACCGGCTCCGCGTCCGGGTCCTGCTGCGGCAGGCCCGGGCGCAGGTGCTCCTCGACGCTGATGTACTTCAGGCCCGCCCTCAGGTCCGCGTCGTTGCGCAACCGGATCACCAGCGGGAACTCCGCCAGGGCCGTGGTGTCGAAGAGGCCGGTGGTGTACAGCAGCTGCACGCCGAGGGCGTCGGCGACGGCCCGCTGGAGCTCCAGCAGGTAGGTGGCGTTGGCGCGGCCGATGGGGTTGTCCAGGAACAGCGTGCCCGCGTGCCGCTGCTTGTCGCGGCCGCGGTCGTTGCTGCGCAGTGCCGCCATCGTGCAGTACAGCGCGATGGCCGCGGTCAGCAGCTGGCCGCCGGAGAAGACGTCTCCCATCTGCCCCACCGGCACCCGCTCGGCGCGCAGCACCGCGTCCGGCTTGAGGATCTCCACCGCGACGCCGCGCGGCAGCAGCGCCGCCCGCACGCCGCGCAGCAGCAGCGACATGCCGTCGCGGCGCAGGTCTGAGTTCTTCTTGACGGCGGACCGGGTGGCCTCGTCGATGACCTCGCCGAGGCGCTCGGTGAGCGTGGACTGGTCGGGGTCGTCGAAGCGGATGCGCAGGAACTCCTGCCCCGACCACTCCCCCAGGCCCTCCGGGAGCCGGGACAGCCGCTGCGCCGAACGCAGGGTGGCCAGCGAGGACTCCACCAGGCCGCGCAGCCGGTCGACGATGCTGTCGCGGTTGCGCTCCAGCTGCTCCAGCTCGTCCGTCAGCACCCGCAGCCGGGGCGCGAACGCCTCGGCCCAGGCGGCGGCGTGCTCCGGCAGGGCGGCGGCGGGCAGTTCGCGGATCTGCTGGCGGGCGGGGGTGCGCACCTGCTCGTAGCGCGTGGAGTTGGCGTGCCGGACGAGCACGTCGCTCGCCTCGCGGACCGCGGACTCGGCGGCCGAGAGGTCGCCCGCGCAGCCGCGCAGGGAGCGGCGCGCCTCGGCGGCGGCCTGCCGGGCCTCCTCCAACGTGCCGGAGTACGGCTCGGGTTCGCCGGTGTCCTCGTCCCCGGTGGTGTCGCGCAGCAGGTCGCGCAGGAGGGCGGCGGTGTCGTCGAAGCCGCCGACGGCGTCCTCCGCGACCCGGTGGGCGCGCAGCAGGCCCGCGTGCGCGGTGCGGGCGCTCTCCAACGCGTCGGTGCGGGCGGTCAGTTCGGCGGTGGCGGTGCGCAGCAGCTCCTTGGCCTGGGCCGCGTCGGCGGGCACCCGGTCCTCGGGGAGCTCGGTGTGCGCCTCGCCGTCCTCCGGGGCGAGGCGCTCGGTCTCGCCGCGCAGCCGGCCGAGCTGCTCGCTGGCCGCGGACGCGCGGGTCTCCAGCGTCTGCACGAGTTCCTCGGCGCGGGCTGCGGCGGCCTGACGGGACGGGCCGTCGGCGCCGTCGGTGCCCTCCAGGAGCTGGGCGGCGCGGGTGCGCACCTTGTTGGTGAGGCGGTCGAGTTCGGCGCGGGCGGCGCTCTCGTCGCTTTCCGCGCGGGCCTGTTCGGCGCGCAGGTCGGCGCCGACGCCGACCTTCTCGTACACCTGGGAGGCGGCGCGGTAGGCCTCGCGCAGCGCGGGCAGCGAGGCGGCCGGGGCCTCGTCGTCCTCGGCGATGTCGTCCGGGGCGCCGGCGATCTCGGCGCGCTCGGCGCGCAGTGCGCGGGCGGTGCGGCGGGCGTCGTCGGCGGCGCGCTGGGCGGCGCGGCGCTCCTCGTCGGCGGCGCGGGCGCGGTCGACGCACTCCTCCGCGCGCTCCTCGGCCTCGGCGCCCTCCTCGGCGAGGTCGCGCAACTTGGCCTGCCAGGCGGCGCGTTCGCGCAGCCGGTGGGCGAGGCCCGCGAGCGCGTCGGCGACCCGGCGGGCACGCTGGGCGGTCTCCTGCCGCTCGTCGCGGACGACGGCCGCCTCGGCGGCGGTCTCCTCCGCCTCGGCGCGGACCTCGCGCAGCGCCGCCAGCTCCTGCTGTGCGGCGTCCGCGGCCGTACGGACCCGCCCGGCCTCCGCGGACAGTTCGGCGAGGCGGCCGGCCGGGCAGCCGGCGCGCCACGAGGCGAGGCGCGCCGCGAGCGTGCGGTCGCCGGCCAGCCGGGCCGCCACGGTGCGGATCTCCTCGTCGCGGGCGGTGGCGCGTTCGCGCAGCGCGTGCCGCTCCTCGTCCGCGGCGCGCTCGTCGTGCATGGCCGGGTTCGGCGGGACCAGAAAGACGCCCGTCTCCTGCGCGGACGGCTCCGGCGCAGGGGCCAGCAGGGCGGCGGCCGTGCCGACGGCCACCGTGGAGCGGGGCAACAGCGAGGCCTCGGCGAGGACTTCGCGGGCGCGGGTGTGCGAGTCGGCGTCGGTGATGACGACACCGTCGACGAGCTCGGGGCGCGCGGCCAGCACCGCGGCGTGGTCCGCCGGGTCGACGGCCTGCGCGAGGTAACGCCAGCCGGGCAGCGCGGGGATGCCGTGCTCGCCCAGGTACTCGACGGTGGCCAGCACGTCCGGGCCGGGCGGCAGCAGGCCGCCGTCGCCGAGCGCGCCGAGGATCCGGGAGTCGTCGGCGGCGGCCGTGCGCAGGTCGAACAGCTGCCGCTCGGCGGAGGCGACGTTCTCTTCCAGGAGTTCGTGGAGGGCGTCGGCGTTGCGGTCCAGCTCCTCGGCGGTGAGGGCGCCGGGGCGCGGAGCGGTGGGCGTGCCGTCGTCGTCAACAGTGCGCTGTCCCGGCACCTGGCCGGACGCCGCCGGCCCGGGCAGGCCCAGCAGTTCGGTCAGGCGCTGTTCCGCGCCGAGGGACTCCGCGGCACGGCGCTCCGCCTCGTACGCCGATTCAGCAGCCGTGGCGGCGTCCGCCCCACGTGCCGCGGCCAGTTCGGCGCGGCTCTCGGCGGCGGCCGACTCCTTCGCGCGCTCGGTGGCCTCGCGGGCCGCCTCGCGCGCGGCCTCGTACGCGGCGACGGCCGGCTTCTCGGCGTCGCTCGCGGCGAGCGCGGCGCGGGCGGGGTCGGCGTCGGGGCCCGAGGCGTCGATCCAGCCGGCGCGCACCGCCTCCTCCGCCTCCTGCTCGACCTCGGCGAGGCGCTGGCGCAGGTGGCCCGCCTCGCTGCGGGCGCGCTGGGCGTCGGTGGCGGCGGCGGTGGCGTCCCGGTGGGCGGCCTCGCCGGCCTGCTGGAGGGCGGCGGACCGTTCCTCCTGCTCGTTGGCGAGCGCCTCGCCCCGCTCGGCGGCGGCGTTGAGGGCGCGCACGAGGTCGGCCGCGGCGCGGGAGCGGGCGGCCAGGGCGGGGGCGGCGTCCTTCTCCGCCTCGTGGATGGCGGCGGCCACGCGGGCCGAGCGGTCGGCGGCGGCGCGGTGGCGCAGCACCGTTTCTGCGGCCTGCCAGGCGGAGTGCAGGGTACGGGCGTCGTTGAGCTCGCGGCGTTGGGCGGCGGCGGACTTCTCGGCCGCGGCCAGGGCCAGCGAGGCGTGCCGGTAGGCGAGTTCGGACGCGATCAGCGCGCTGCGGCCGCGCTCCGCCTCGGCGTCCGTGACCGCGTGCCCGGCGGCGGCGACCTGCTCGGCCAGCTCGGCGGCGCGGCCGCGCTCCCGGGTCCCGCGCGCGGAGAGGCGGCGGGCGAGGGTGCGGGTGCGGCGCTCGGCCCCGGCGTGCACGCCGCGGGCCTGGTCGCGCCGGGCGCCGGCCTCGGCGATGCGCGCGAGCATGTCCAGCGAACCGGCCGTGAAGTCCCGCTCGGCGGTGAGCTCGGCCCGGCGGCCGAGCTTGTGCGCGAAGCCGTGCACGAGGTCAGCGAGGCCGTCGGTGTCGCGGGTGTCGGTGACGGCGCGCAGCAGCAGGTCGGTGAAGTCGGAGTCGTTCTTGACGGCGAAGAGGCCGGCGGCCTCGCCCTCGTCGGCGTTCATCTCCCGCTGGTAGCGGAAGAGTTCGGGGTCCAGGCCGAGCTCGCCGAGGTGCTCGTTCCAGCGCTCGTGGATCTCCTCCCACACCACGTCCAGGTGCGGGTAGGCCTTGCCGGCCTCGGTGAGGGCGTCGCGGAAGCCCTTCATCGTGCGGCGGCGGCCGCGGGCGCCCGAGGCGCCGTCCTCGCGCGGGCGCATGGCGGTGGACTCGGCGACCGGCAGCGAGTCGAGGCTGAGCCCGGGGCCCGGGCGGAAGGAGTACCAGGCCTCGGCGAACTTGCGCGGGTCGTTGGAGACCTGGCGCCCGCGCCACTCGCTGACCTTGCCGACGACGATGCTCTCGCCGGTGAGCACGTGCTGCCACTCCAGGGCGACGTGGCCGCAGTCGTCGGCGAGCAGGAACTTGCGCAGCACACCGGAGCTGGCGCCGCCCAGGGTGTTGCGGTGGCCCGGCAGCATGACCGAGAAGATCAGCTTGAGCAGGACGGACTTGCCTCCGCCGTTCTCCAGGAAGAGCACGCCCGCGGGCGCCGGGCGGCGCGGCGGGCCGACGGGCTCCTCCTCGAAGAACTCCGCCTGCGCGGGCGCGGGGTTCGGCACCGGGGCCCCGACCCCGCGCAGGTCCAGCACGGTGTCGGCGTAGCGCGCACCGGCGGGCCCGATGGAGTAGAGGCGGACCCGGGACAGCTCGTACATGGCGGCGGACTCTCGTTGGATGCGTGGACGGTTCAGGCGGAGTGGCTGTGCTGGTTTTCAAAGAAAGGCAGGCCGGCGTCGGCGACCAGGTCGAGGGCGTCGGCCTCGTCCGGCGGCAGGAGCGTGGCGCTGCCGTCGGCGACGGGCACGATGCCCAGCTCCAGCAGTTCGGCCATGGCCGCGCTGCCCGCCATGTCGCGCACCTGGAGCTGGTAGCGGGCGGTGGTGCGGTAGGTGCCGCCGGACTCGTCGCCGGTGCGCTGGAGGAAGCCGGAGTCGACGAGGAAGGTGACGGCCTTGGCGATGATGCCGGTGGTGGAACCGGCCAGGCGGCGGGCGTCCTTGGTGGCGCCGGTCGCGCTGCGCCGCGCGTAGACCCGCCAGGCGGCCTCCAGGCCCGGGGCGTCGGTGCTGGGGTCGGTGTTCTCGCCGTGCTCGGCGGCCCGTTCCTCCAGGCGGCGGCAGGCCTGGCGGACGAAGGCGTCCACGCCGTTGACGGTGACGCGGCCGATGTAGCCGTCGTCCGCGAGGTCTTCGGGGCGGGGGAAGGCCATGGCGGCCACGGCGAGGTGGGCCACGCCGTGCAGGAAGCGGTCGCCGGAGTCGACGGTGGCGCGGCGGGCGTAGTCGCCCATGCGGACGGCGAAGACGGAGTCCTCGGCGGCGGTGACGGCCATGCCGGCGCGGGTGGAGACCTCCAGCACGACGAGCCCCAGGCCTGCGGCCACGGCGTCGGCGAGGCGGGCGAAGGCGGGGTCCTCGCGGTGGCGGCGGAGGAGTTCGGCGTACTCCGCGTCACGGGCGGGCTGCAGCTTGGGCTGCAGCCCGTACGCCACCAGGCGGGCGGCGTCGGCGGCATCGGCGGGGGTGACGTGCGGGGTGCCCACGCGCTCCGGCTCGGCAGCGTCCGGCTGCGCCGGGGCGTCGACGTCGTCGTACTCGGTCACGGTTGCTGCTCCTGCCGGGGGTTCCGCGGGTGACGGCCGGTCCGGCACCGCCGGACTGCTTCGTCGTGGGTGTTCGCCGTTGCGGCGAGGGAAAGGTGCCGACCGGGCACGGCGGCGACTGCCCGTCGAGGGGCTGCCGCCCCGCGGCCGGTTCGGCACCGCCGGGCCGCGTCATCGAGGTTGCTCACCATTGCGGCGGGGGAATCGTGCCGGCCCGGCACATCGGCGACTGCCCGCCGGAGGCCCGCCGGCCGCAGGCCGGTCCGGCACCGCCGGACTGCTTCGTCGTGGGTGTTCGCCGTTGCGGCGGGGGTTCCGAGTGGCCTCATGCCGCATCCGTCCTGTCCGCCGCCATTCCGGCCGCGTCCAGCAGCGCCTTGCCGACGACGAGGTCGGCGCCGCCGAATTCCGGGTCGTCCAGGGTCGTGCCGTCGTCGACGGCGAACAGCAGTTGCTGTTCGCCCTGGCGGTACGCCGTGCCGACCGCGGGGCTCGCGGCGTGGACGGCCAGGAGGGCCACCAGGTACGGGAGTTCGGGGTCGCGGCGGCGGGCCTCGGCCAGGAGGCCCGAGAGGCGGCGGGGGGCGTCGGCCGGGAGGTCGAGCAGCTCCATGGCGGAGGCCAGCTGCTCCTCGCTGAAGCGGCTGTCGTCGGGGGTGGCGATCAGATCCGGCTCGGGCATCTCCGCGCCGAGGTGCTCGCGCTCCAGCGGCGGCGTCAGGAGCACGTCCACGAGGTCGGTGAGGCGTACCGCGGCCGGGGTGCGCAGGCCCGTGCCGCGCGCGAAGAAGGCGTCGGTGACGCGCGTCGCCTGCTCCACGGGCAGCGGCAGGACGGGCGCGACGAGCTGGCCGTACAGGTCCAGCCCGGCCTGCGCGGCGGGCGTGGCGAACGCCTGCCGGTCCTGCTCGGCGCGGAACAGCGGCCCGGCCTCCAGGAGCCGGGACTGCAGCTGGGTGTGCCGGCGGATGCAGTCCTTGACGATGTCGACGAGCTCGGCGGCGCGGCGCTTGTTCTCCGGCTCTTCCGCTTCGTCGCGCGCCTTGCGGATGTTGGTGAGGATCGCGTTCTCGTGCCGGTAGCGGTCGGCGACGTGTTCGAGCGCTTCGGCGATCATGTCGGGGACGGTCTTCAGCCAGTCGACCGCGCGGACGTTGCGCCGGGTGGCGTCGAGCGTCTTGCGGAGGGTCTCCGCGTACTGCACGGTCCGGTAGCGGGCCTGCTCGGCGGCGAGCTGGGCGTCGGCGAGGCGGCCCCGGCTGATGAGGACCTCCAGCTTCACCTCGGCGGCGATCTGGGCGCTGGTGACGTCCGTGTCGAGGGCGCCGACGAGGACGTTGACGGCCTCGTCGGTGGTGCGCAGGAAGACCGTGCCGCCGGGGCCCGGCACTTCCTCGATGAGCTTGAAGTCGTAGTCCCGCCGGATGTAGACGCCGTCCGCGCCGAACGTGCCGTAGACGGCGCGGAAGCCGCGGTCGACGCTGCCGACGTTGATGAGGTTCTCCAGGACCCAGCGGCTCACGCGCTCGTGCTCGGCGTGCGGGCGCCCGGGGGCCTGGGCCGCGACGCGCGGCAGCAGGCGGGCCACTATCTGCTCGTGGTCCGCGCCGGTGTCGAAGTCCATGTTGAGCGTGACGAGGTCGATGGCGGAGAGCGCCACCTCCGCCATGGCGTAGCCGCCGTACTCGCCCGCGAGGTTGGCCTTGCGGGCGTCCAGGTCGTGCAGCGGCGCCGTGCACGCGAGCGCGCGCAGCCTGCGGGCCAGGCCCTCGTCGGCGGCCGGACCCGGGGCGATGGGGGTACCCCCTGCTCGAGCGGAGCCGAGAGCTCGGGGGAGCGATGGCCCGTTGAGCTGGGGCGGAACGGCCGCCGGGGCTGGAGAAGTCACGTCGCACAGCGTAGGCGCTCACCCTGACAACGGACGAAACGGCACCGTCGGATCAGCGGTCAGACGGCAAAGACGGACATGATGCCGATATTGCAAGCAAGCAGGATAAACGCCGTGGGCAGCTGCGCCTTGATGGGCCCGTACTGGTCCGTGAGCTCCAGCAGTGCGGCCGGAACCACGTTGTAGTTGGCCGCCATCGGCGTCACGAGCGTGCCGCAGAAGCCGGCCAGCATGCCGACGGCCATGACGCCGGGGGCGCTGCCGTGGGCCTGCTGGACGAGGACCGGCCAGCCGACCGCGGCCGTCATCACCGGGAAGGCCGCGAAGCCGTTGCCCATGATGACGGTCAGGAGGAACATCCCCGCGCAGTAGACGACGACCGCCAGGAAGACCGAGCCGTCGGGCAGCACCGCGGTGGTGATCCGGCGGACCTGGTCGCCGACGCCGGCGAGGGAGAAGATGGTGCCGAGCGTGGCGAGCAGCTGCGGCAGCAGCAGGGCCCAGCCGGCCGACTCCAGTATGGAGCGGCCCGCGTGCAGGGGCACCGACACCCGCTTCTCGCGCAGCATCACCATGGCGACGGCGAGGGCGACGACTGCGCCGATGCCCAGCCCCAGGATGGTCTCGCTGCCCTTCTCCAGCACCGGTTCGCCGCCCGCGTGCAGCCGTTTGACGCCCACCGCGCAGACCAGGGCGACGGCGGGGATGGTCAGTGCGGGCACGAAGAGCCGGCTGCCGAAGCGCGCCGCGCCGGCGGCCCGCTGTGCGTCCGTGGCCGTACGGGCCGTGCCGCGGCCGGTGAAGCCGAAGCCGGCGAGGCAGATCATGACGAGGACGGCGACGCCGAGCGGCTCGGCGGGCGCGGTCTTGTGCGCGACCCAGGTGCTGTAGACGAAGCCTGCGCCGAGCAGGCCCCAGAAGGCGGCCGTGCCGTAGCGCCTGGGGTTGGTGCGGTCGGTGAGCATCTGGGCGGCCATGGCCAGGAGGACGCCGCCGACGAGCCAGAAGAACCACTCCGCCTTGATCACTTGTCCGCCTCCTTCGCGGCCGTCCCCGCCACGCGCGCGTGCTCCAGCGTGCGGTCCAGGCGCAGCAGCCGCCAGCCGTGCACGAACAGGGCGCACAGGGCGGTCGGGACGGCCCACATCGCGAGGTCCAGCGGTTCCAGGTGCGTGTGGTAGGTGGTGTTGACGAAGCCGGTGATGAGCAGGATCGAACCGACGGCGAGGAAGACGTCCTCGCCGAAGAAGAGCCCGACGTTGTCGGCGCTCGCGGCGTAGGAGCGCACCTTCTCCCGCATCGCGCCGGAGAGTTGGCCGTGGCGGCGTTCGGCCGCGCCTTCGGCCATCGGCGCGGCGAGCGGGCGTACCGTCTGGGCGTGGCCGAAGACGCTGTTGAGCCCGAGGGCTGCGGTGAGCTGGCGCAGGAGGAGGTAGAGGGCGAGGAAGCGGCCCGCGGTGAGGCCGCCGAAGCGGGATATCAAGTGGCGTGCCTGTTCCCGGAGTCCGTGCCGTTCCAGGAGGCCGATGACCGGGAGGGTGATGGCGAAGATCGTCACCGAACGGCTGGAGGCGAACCCGGTGCCGAAGGCGGCGAGCACCTCCCGGGGCGACAGTCCGCCGAGCAGTCCGGTGGCGATGCCCGCAACACCCACCACCAGCAAGGGGTTGCGCCTCGTGGCGAATCCGGCCACGACCACGAGGACGCCCAGGAGTACGAGCATGCGTCCTGCCTTCCGCATTCTCGGACCTCACTCGACGAGGTGAGGCGGTTGGCGAGGAGGCTAGGATATTGTTGAACAATCCTCAACAGGCAATGCTGAAACCGTCGAAGGCTGAGACAGCTGGAGCGTCAGGAACAGCTGAAGCAGCCACTCCGCCGAGACCCGTGGGAGAGGCAATGGCCCTGTCCACCGCACAGCGTGTCGCCGCAGCACTGCGTGCCCGGATCGAGAGCGGCGAACTGCCGCCCGGGCACCGGCTGTCGGAGGAGGCCCTCGGCAGGGAGCACGAGGTCTCGCGCAACACCCTGCGCGAGGCCTTCCGCTTGCTCATCCACGACAGCCTGGTCGTCCACCTGCTCAACCGCGGTGTCTTCGTACGGGTGCTGGAACCCGCGGACGTCACCGACATCTACCGGATGCGCGCCGCCCTGGAGACCGCGGGCGTACGGGCCGCGGCGCACGCCCCCCGGCAGCTGCACGAGGCCCTCTCCGCCACGGTGACCGAGGCCGAGCGCGCCGCCGCCGCGGGTGAGTGGCAGCACGTGGCCACGGCGGACCTGCACTTCCACCGCGCGCTCGCCGCGCTGGCGCAGAGCCCGCGCATCGACTCCGCCATGGACCGGCTGCTGGCCGAACTGCGCCTGGCCTTCCACGAGATGCCCTCCCCGCGCCGCTTCCACGAACCCTTCGTGGCCCGCAACCGCGCCCTCGCCAAACTGCTGGAGAGCGGCGAACACGCCCACGCCGAAGCCGGACTGACCGCCTATCTGGACGACGCCCGGGAGCTGATCCTGGGCGCCATGAAGGAGGACCGCCGATGACCCCCGGGACCGCAGAGGCGACGGAGACCGTCGTCCTCGACCTCAACGCCGACCTCGGCGAAGGCTTCGGCCGCTGGAGCCTCACCGACGACGACGCCCTGCTGTCCGTGGTCACCAGCGCCAACGTGGCCTGCGGGTTCCACGGCGGCGACCCCTCGACCATGCGCCGGGTGTGCGGGACGGCGGCCGAGCGCGGTGTCGGCATCGGCGCCCAGGTCTCCTACCGCGACCTGGCGGGCTTCGGGCGCCGGGCGATGGACGTGCCGCCCCGCGAGCTGGCCGACGAGATCGCCTACCAGATCGGTGCGTTGGAGATCTTCGCGCGAGCCGCCGGCGCGCGGGTCGCGTACGTCAAACCGCACGGCGCGCTCTACAACCGCAGCGTGCACGACGCGGAACAGGCCGCGGCCGTGGTCGAGGGCATACGGCTCGCGGGCGAGGCGCTGCCCGTGCTCGGGCTGCCCGGCTCCCGGCTGCACGAGGCCGCGCAGCGGGCCGGACTGCCCGTCGTCGCCGAGGCCTTCGCCGACCGCGCGTACACCGCGGCCGGCACGCTCGTCCCCCGCCACGAGCCGGGCGCCGTGGTCACCGACCCCGACACCGTCGTGCAGCGCTCGCTCGCCTTCGCCCGCGACCGCGCGGTGACCGCGATCGGCGGCGAGCGGGTGCCCGTCCACGTCCGTTCGCTGTGCGTGCACGGCGACACCCCCGGGGCCGCCGCCCTCGCCCGCCGGGTGCGGGACGAACTGGAGGCCGCGGGCGTCCGGCTGAAGGCCTTCGCATGAGGGCCCTGCCCGCCGGGGACCACGGGCTGCTGGTCGAACTCGGCAGCAGCGAGGAGGCCGAGGCGCTCCACGCCGAGCTGCTGCGCAGGGCCGCGGCCGGCGCACTGCCCGCGGTGCGGGAGATCGTGCCGGCCGACCGCACCGTGCTGGTCGACGGCCTGGCCGAACCCGGGGCGTTCGCCGTGGAGCTGGCCTCCTGGGTGATACCCCCGCCGGCCCGCGGAGCGCAGCGGGCCGTCGAGGTCCCGGTCCGCTACGACGGCCCCGACCTGGCCGAGGTCGCCGGGCGTTGGGGCGTCACGCCGCGCGAGGCGGCCGCCCTCCACGCGGGGACCGAATTCCGCGTCGCCTTCTGCGGGTTCGCCCCGGGGTTCGGCTATCTCACCGGCCTGCCCGACCGCTACCACGTGCCGCGCCGGGCCACGCCCCGCACGAAAGTGCCCGCCGGCTCGGTGGCCCTCGCCGGGCGGTACACGAGCGTGTACCCGCGCTCCTCGCCCGGCGGATGGCAGCTCATCGGCACCACCGACGTCACGCTGTGGGACGTGGCGCGCACCCCGGCCGCACTGTTCTCCCCCGGCACCCGGGTCCGCTTCGTACCGGAGGGCCGCGCATGACGGAACGGGCAGTCGCGGTCGTCCGCGCCGGAGCGCTGACCACCGTGCAGGACCTGGGCCGCACCGGCCACGCCCACCTGGGGGTGCCCCGCTCCGGCGCCCTCGACCAGCCCGCCCACCGGCTGGCGAACCGCCTCGTCGGCAACCCCGGCGAGGCCGCGACCCTGGAGACGACGCTGACCGGCTGCGCCGTCCGCACCCGCCGGGCGGTGACGGCGGCGGTGACGGGCGCGCCGTGCGCGGTGACCGTGGACGGGCGTCCCGCCGCGTGGGGCGCGGCCGTTCGCGTCCCGGCCGGGGCGGTGCTGGAGGCGGGCCCGGCCGTCCACGGTGTGCGGAGCTATCTGGCCTTCTCCGGCGGGCTGACCGTCCCGCCCGTCCTGGACAGCCGCTCGACGGACGTGCTCTCCGGCCTGGGCCCCGCCCCGCTGGCCGACGGCGCCGTGCTGCCGCTCGGCGCCCCGTACGGCCCGCCGCCGGGCGCCGACGCGGTGCCGCACCCCGGCCCCGTGCGGGAGTTGGTGCTGCCCGTGGTGCTCGGGCCGCGCGACGACTGGTTCACGGCCGGGGCGCTGCGGACCCTCGCGGCCGGCGCCTTCCGGGTCTCGTCCGCGGGCAACCGGATCGGCCTGCGCACGGAGGGCCCGTCCCTGGAGCGGGCGCGGGACGGGGAACTGCCCAGCGAGGGCATGGTCCTGGGCGCGGTCCAGGTGCCGACCGACGGCCGTCCCGTGGTCTTCCTCGCCGACCACCCGACCACGGGCGGCTATCCCGTGGTGGGCGTCGTGCCCGAGGCCTTCCTGGCCGCCGCGGCGCAGGCCGTGCCCGGCACGCCGGTCCGCTTCGTCCTGCGAAGTCCGCGGCTCCGCCGGGCACTTCAGGCGGGCGGGGTGCCGTAGCCGCCTCCTCCGGGTGTGCGCACCTCCAGCACGTCGCCCGCGCCGGCCTCCACCACGGCGCAGCCGGCCAGCCGCTCGACGGAGCCGTCGGCGCGCTCGACGAGGTTGACGCCGAGGGCGCCGGGCTCCCCGCCGGCCATTCCGTACGGGGGCACCCGGCGGTGCCCGGTGAGCAGGGCGGCCGTCATGGGCTCCAGGAAGCGGATGCGGCGCACCACGCCGCATCCGCCCGTCCACCGGCCGCGCCCGCCGCTGCCCCGGCGCACCGCGAAGCTCTCCACGCGCACGGGGTAACGCCATTCGAGGACCTCGGGGTCGGTCAGGCGCGAGTTGGTCATGTGGGTCTGCACGGCGTCGGCCCCGTCGAACCCGTCCCCCGCGCCCGAGCCGCTGGCCACGGTCTCGTAGTACTGGGTGCGCTCGTTGCCGAAGGTGACGTTGTTCATGGTGCCGGAGCCCTCGGCCTGGACGCCGAGGGCCGCGTAGAGCGCGCCGGTGACGGCCTGCGAGGTCTCGACGTTCCCGGCGACGGTGGCCGCCGGGAAGACCGGGGCCAGCATGGATCCTTCGGGGATGCGGATGTCGAGGGGCTTCAGGCAGCCGCTGTTGAGCGGGATGTCCTCGGCGACCAGCGTGCGGAAGACGTACAGCACGGCCGCCTTGACCACGGAGCTGGGCGCGTTGGCGTTCCCGGGCTGCTGGGGCGAGGTGCCCTCGAAGTCGATGACGGCGCTGCGGGCGGCCCGGTCCACGCGGACGGCGACCTGGACGACCGCGCCGCTGTCGGTCTCGTAGCGGTGCGATCCGTCGTGCAGCCCGGCGACGATGCGGCGCACGGACTCCTCGGCGTTGTCCTGGACGTGCCCCATGTAGGCCCGGACGACGTCCTGCCCGAACTCCTCGGTCATGCGGCGCAGTTCGTGGATGCCCTTCTCGTTGGCGGCGATCTGGGCGCGCAGGTCGGCGAGGTTGACCTCGGGGGCGCGCGAGGGGTACGGCCCCGAGGCGAGCAGTTCGCGCGTCTCCTGCTCGCGCAGCCGGCCGTCGCGGACGAGGAGCCAGTTGTCGAAGAGGACGCCTTCTTCGTGGACCGTGCGGCTGAAGGCGGGCATGGAGCCGGGGGTGATGCCGCCGATCTCGGCGTGGTGGCCGCGCGAGGCGACGAGGAACAGCAGTTGATGGCCGCCCGCGGCGCCAGCCGCTGATGTCACAGTGTCGAAGACGGGCGTGACGACGGTGATGTCCGGCAGGTGTGTGCCGCCGTGGTACGGGTCGTTGACGGCGTACGCGTCCCCCGGCCGCAGTGCATCGCCGTTGCGGCGCAGCACCTCCTTGATGGACTCCCCCATCGAGCCGAGGTGGACGGGGATGTGCGGGGCGTTGGCGATCAGGCTGCCGTCGGCGTCGAAGAGGGCGCAGGAGAAGTCCAGCCGCTCCTTGATGTTGACGGAGTGCGCGGTGTTCTCCAGGCGCAGGCCCATCTGTTCGGCGATGGCCATGAAGAGGCTGTTGAAGACCTCCAGCATCACCGGGTCCACGTCCGTGCCGACGGCGGCCGCGCGGGGCCGGGGGCGGACTCGGGTGAGCAGCAGGTGGCCCTGTTCGCCCGCCGCGGCCCGCCAGCCGGGGTCGACGACGGTGGTGGCGTCGGCCTCCGTGACGATCGCGGGGCCGGTGAGGACGTCTCCGGGACGCAGGGCGGTGCGCTGCCGGAGCCGGGCCTCCTGCCAGGTGCCGCCGGTGAACATCCGGACGGTCTCCTCCTGTTCCCCCTCCGCTGCCTCCGGAGGGGCGGCCGTCCGGCCGGAGGCCCCGCCGGATGCACCGGCCGCCTCGACCGAGACGGCCTCGACGACCAGTGGTTTGTCCATGGTGAAGGCGTAGCGGGCACGGTGGGCCCGGACGAACTCCGCGCTCATCGCGGCGGCGGAGTCCAGGGCCACGGGAAGGGCGGAGTCGGTGCCCGCGTAGCGCAGGTGCACGCGGGCGGTGGTGGTGACGGTGTCCTCCGGTACGCCGTCCGCGAGGAGTTCGGCGCGGGTGCGCTGCGCGAGCCGGTCGCAGGCCTCGTGCACCTGCGGCATCGACTGCTCGTCCAGTTCGGTCTCCAGGGCCTGTTCGCGCAGGGCGGTGGCGTCGGCGACGCCGATGCCGTAGGCGGAGAGCACGCCCGCGAGGGGCGGCACGATCACGGTGGCGATGCCTAGCGCGTCGGCGACGGCGCAGGCGTGCTGGCCGCCCGCGCCGCCGAAGCCGGTGAGCGCGTAGCGGGTGATGTCGCGGCCGCGCTGCACGGAGATCTTCTTGACGGCGTTGGCCATGTTGAGCACGGCGATGTCGAGGAAGCCCGCCGCGACCTCCTCGGGCCCGCGCCGGTCGCCGGTCGCGTCGGTGATCTCCCGGGCCAGCTCCGCGAAGTGCGTACGGACGACGTCGGCGTCGATCGGCTGGTCGCCGTGCGGGCCGAAGACGGCCGGGAAGCGGCCGGGCTGGATGCGGCCGAGCATCACGTTGGCGTCGGTGAGGGTGAGCGGGCCGCCGCGGCGGTAGCAGGCGGGGCCGGGGTCGGCGCCTGCGGAGTCCGGGCCGACGCGGTAGCGCCGCCCGTCGAAGTGCAGCAGCGATCCGCCGCCGGCGGCGACGGTGTGGATGTTCATCATGGGCGCGCGCATGCGCACCCCGGCGACCTCGGTGCCGAAGGCCCGCTCGAACTCGCCCGCGTAGTGCGCGACATCGGTCGACGTGCCGCCCATGTCGAAGCCGATCACCCGGTCGTACCCGGCCTCGCCGGAGGTGCGGGCCATGCCGACCACGCCGCCCGCGGGGCCGGACAGCACGGCGTCCTTGCCGCGGAAGTGCAGCGCCTCGCGCAGCCCTCCGTTCGACTGCATGAACATCAGCCGGACGCCGGGCAGTTCGCGGGCCACGTCGTCGACGTAGCGGCGCAGGATCGGCGAGAGGTAGGCGTCGACGACGGTGGTGTCCCCGCGCGGTACGAGCTTCATCAGCGGGCTGACCTCGTGCGAACAGCTCACCTGGGAGAAGCCGGCCGCGCGGGCCGCCGCGGCGACCTGCTGCTCGTGCGCGGTGTGCCGGTAGCCGTGCATCAGGACGACGGCGGCGCTCGCGTAGCCGTCGCGGCGGGCGGCGCGCAGGGCGTCGGCGGCGGCGTCCGGGTCGAGCGGGCGGATCACCTCGCCGTGCGCGCCGACCCGTTCGGGGATCTCCACGACCCGGCCGTAGAGCGCCTCGGGCAGCACGATGCGGCGGTCGAACAGGCGCGGGCGGTTCTGGTAGGCGATGCGCAGCGCGTCGCGGAAGCCCTCGGTGACGACCAGTACGGTCGGGGTGCCCTTGCGCTCCAGCAGGGCGTTGGTGGCGACGGTGGTGCCCATCTTGACGACCGCGATCCGGTCGGCGGGGACGGGGTCGTCCGGGCCCAGGCCCAGGGTCTGCCGGATGCCGGCGACGGCCGCGTCACAGTGGCGGGCGGGGTCGTGGGAGAGCAGTTTGCGGGTGACGAGCCGGCCGTCGGGGCGCCGGGCCACCACGTCCGTGAAGGTGCCGCCGCGGTCGATCCAGAACTCCCAGCGTCCTGTCATGCGGCCATTGTGGCGGCCGGTCAGCCCGCCCGCTCCACCGCCGGGCGGCCGGCCCGTTCGGCCAGCACGTCGGCGTAGTGCCGCACCAGCAGGTCCCCCACCACCGTCCAGGTGCGGCCCAGCACCGAGCGGCGGCCGGCGAGCCCGTACTCCGCACGGCGGCGGCGCCCGGACTCCAGGGCGAGGACCGCCTCGCGCAGCGCCTCCGCGTCGTGCGGGCGGACCAGGAGTCCGGTGCGCAGGTGCTCGACCAGGTCCAGGGGGCCGCCGGCCGCGGGGGCGACCACGGGGACGCCGCTGGCCTGCGCCTCCTGGACGGTCTGGCAGAACGTCTCCTGCGGGCCGGGGTGCACGAAGACGTCGAGCGAGGCGAAGATGCGGGCGAGTTCGCGGCCGGTGCGGGTGCCGAGGAAGCGTGCCCCGGGCAGGGCGGCCCGCAGCCGGGCCGCATGCGGGCCGTCCCCCACGACGACCACGCGCACGCCGGGCAGCGCGCAGACCGGGGCGAGCAACTCCACCCGCTTCTCGGGCGCGAGGCGGCCGACGTAGCCGACGATCAGCTCCCCGCCGGGGGCGAGGGCGCGCCGCAGCTCCAGGTCGCGGTGCGCGGGGTGGAAGCGCTCGGAGTCCACCCCGCGCGGCCACAGCCAGACCCGCGGGACGCCGTGGCCGATCAGGTCGCGGGCGGCGGCGGTGGACGGGGCGAGGGTGCGGTCGGCGGCGCGGTGCACGGCCCTGATGCGGCGCCAGGCGACGCCTTCGCCGGTGCCCAGGTAGGTGCGGGCGTAGCCGCCGAGGTCGGTCTGGTAGACGGCGACGGCCGGCACGCCGAGCCGGGCGGCGGCGGCCATGCCGCGCGCCCCGAGCACGAAGGGGCTCGCGAGGTGGACGACGTCGGGGCGGTGCTCGGCCAGCACGCCGGCCAGGCGGCGGCCCGGCAGGGCGACCCGGACCTGCGGATAGCCGGGCAGCGGCAGCGAGGGCACCCGGACGACCGGGCAGGGCGCGCCGTCCGCGTCCCCGTCGCCGTTCCCGGGGGCGGCGGGGCCGGCCGGGGTCACGACGAGCGGTTCGTGCCCGCGGCGCCGCAGGTGCCGGGCGGTCTGCCAGGCGCAGTGGGCGACCCCGTTGACGTCGGGCGGAAACGATTCGGTGACGATGGCGACCCGCATACGGCTGTTGTCGGCCCTGCGCGCGTGGTGCGGACCACGTGGATCTTTCCGCCCGGCGAACGTCCCATGAGCGTTGGCCCGGTCCCACCCGGATTCCATGCCCCCATTCAGGTGAATTCAGGGGGAATTGGGTTAAAATGCAAGCAGGTCCGTATTGACTTCGAAAGAAGGTGGCCGACGTGACCGCTCCTGCGTCGCCCCGGATCGACCAGCACCCGGACATCATGGCGCTCCGCGCCCACTCCGAGGAGACGACGGGAACCCCCGCCGCCCAGGCCGTCGAGGCCCTGGCCGTTCTCTGTGGCGTCTATCTGGCCGCTTCACCGTGGATTATGGGCTTCAACGCCTCCACCACCCTCACCATCACCAACCTGATCACCGGTGTCGCCTTTGCCTGTCTGGTAGGCATCGGCCCCGCGTACGAGCGCACGCACTCCATGAGCTGGGCCGCGCTGGCCATCGGCGTGTGGGCGATCGTCGCCCCCTTCGTGGTGGCGGGCCACGCCTTCGCCACCCGTGCCGTCGTCAGCAACGTCATCGTCGGAGCCGTGGCATGCCTGACGGCCCTGGCCCTGGCGGGCCTGGGCAGCACCAGGCAGCGGCGCTGACCGTCCCCTCATACCCCAGACCCCTTCCCCGCAGAATGCCCCGCCGTCCACAGCCCCGGACGGCGGGGCCCGCGCATCCGGGTCAGGCGGTGGGCGCCGGGGGGCGCCCGCCGTGCGGCTCCCGCTCCGGATCCGCGCCGCCCGCCGGGGCGCCGTCCCCGGTCTCGGGCCATCCGGCCCCGTCCTCGAGCGCCCGGTCCGCCCGCTTGCGGAGTTGCACGTTCATGTCCCGGCGGATACGTCGGATCATCTCATCCATGTCAGGCATGCGGCGAAGGTAGAGCCCCCGGTTCCGCAACGCCGCGCCCGCCAGGGGCTGTTCACCCGCGCGGATGAATACTCAGGTGATCTTCGGCTGCCGTGGCTTCGCCCGGCGGGAAGTGGCAATGCTCCCCTCTCCCGACCGGCCCCCCACACCAAGAGGTACGAGGCATGACGTCCGTACGCGCAACCGCCGACGAGCCGTTGCCGTCCCGCCCCGCCGAACTCGCCCCGCCCGCCCGGGACTCCGGGCCCGACGGCCCGCCGCGCATCCAGCTGCCGCACCTCGGGAGGAGCGCCGCATGAGCACGGCGAACGACGCCCGCGGCGGCGCGGGCCGGGAGGACGGGCTGCCCGTCGCCTCGGCCGGCGAGAATCTGCGGCTGGCCCTCGTGTACTTCCTCCCCGACTACCTCGGGGGCGTCTTCCGCTGCCGCCCCCGGATGGCCCGGCTGGTGGCCCGGCTCGACCCGGGGCGGCGCCGGCTGGAGGCCATGCGCGGGCTGCGCCGCAGACACGGCCGCGGGCCGGTCCTGGTGCACGGCACCTGCGGCCCCACCCTGCTCGTGCTGGACGCCGAGGACGCCCGGCAGGTGCTCTCCGGGCCGGTGGAGGTCTACGCGGTGGACACCTGGGAGAAGGTGAGCGGCTTCGCGGCCGTGCAGCCCGATGCCCTGGTCGCCTCGCACGGCCGGCAGCGCACGGCCCGCCGCGCCTTCAACGACGCGGTGCTGGACGCCGGTTGCGACGTGCACCGGCTGGCGGGCCACTTCCTGCGGGTCGTCGGCGAGGAGGCCCGCGCCCTGCTGGGACCGGAGGCGGAGGCCGGGCTGACGGCCGACGTGGTGCGCGAGCGCTTCGAGCGGATCGGGCGCCGCTGCTTCCTCGGCGAAGCCGCCGCCGACGACGCGGAGTTCTCCCGCCTCCTGGGCGAACTGCTCGCCGAGGCCAACTGGATGGGCGCCCGGCGCTGGCGGACGGGCCGGGCCCGCAGGACCCGGCGGGCGATGATGCGGCGCCAGTCCCGCTACCTGTGCGACGCCGACCCGCGCAGCCTGACCGGGCTGTTCCGCAGCGCACCCCGCGGCCCCGAGACCGCACCCGAGAGCCAGCTCACCCAGTGGTTCATGGCCCTGGCCGTGGTGCACAGCGCCGTCGTGCAGACGCTGGCGCTGCTCGCCACGCACCCGCAGCACCACACGCGCGCCGCGGCCGAGGTCGCCGACGCCGACCGGCGGCACGGCCTGCGCACGGTGGCCGGCTTCCAGGCCATGCCGTACGTGCGCGCCTGCATCCAGGACGCGGCCCGGCTGTGGGCGCCCGTGCCCAGCCTGCTGCGCCGCACCACGGCCGAGACCCGCTGGCGGGCGGCGGTCGCGCCGGGCGGGATGAACGTCCTGGTGCCCGCCGCCTTCCACGCCCGCGACAGCGAACGGCTCGACTACGCGCACCGGTTCGCGCCCGAGAAGTGGATGGACGGCACGGCCGAACGGGACTGGGCCGTCAGCCCCTTCAGCCGCGGCGAGGCCCGGTGCAGCGGCATGGAGCTGGGGCTGCTGCTGGCCACCGGCTTCGTCGCGGAGTTCCTGCGCGACGGCGAACTGGCCGTCGCGGGCGTGCGGTTGACGCACCGGCAGCCGCTGCCGCACACCTTCGACACCACCCGGCTGCGGATCGGCTACCGCGCCCACCGGGCCCCGGCCCGCACCGTCCCCCCGCCCGTCCTGGAGAGCGACCGATGACCCCGGCACCCCGCCCGCGCCGCGAATGGCACGCCCTGCCCCTCCCCCTGGCCCTCCTGGAGCTGCGCCGCCGACGGCAACTGCTGCGCGCCCACAGCCTGTACGACGCCCACGGCGGCACGCGGCCCCCGGAGCCGGCCCGCGAACTGCTGCCCCACCGCGGCTACGACGGGTCGGGCTCCTGCCCCTCCGACGCCGCCATGGGCCGCGCGGGCACCCGCTTCGACCGCAACTGCGCACTGCCGCAGGCCTTCCCCGAGCCCGAGGACGACGGCCTGTTCTCGCCGAGCCCGCGCGAGGTGAGCAGACGGCTCCTGGCCCGCACCGCCGGCTTCCGCCCGGCCCCGATGCTCAACCTGCTGGCCGCGGCCTGGATCCAGTTCCAGCAGCACGGCTGGTTCCACCACGGCGGCCACCCCTCCGCCCCGCCGCTGGACGTCCCCCTCGCCGCCGACGACGACTGGCCGCAGTGCCCCATGCTGCTGCGCCGCACCCTGCCCGACCCGGCGGGCCCCGCCGGCGCGGCCCTGCCGCCCGCCTACGCGAACACGGTGACCCACTGGTGGGACGGCTCGCAGATCTACGGGTCGAGCGAGGAGCAGTGCCGGGCGCTGCGCACCGGCGAGGGCGGCAAGCTCGCCCTCGTGGACGGCAGGCTGCCGGACGAGGAGCGGGCGGGCCTGTCCGGCATCGACCGCACGGGCTTCGCCGAGGACTACTGGGTCGGCCTGTCCCTGCTGCACACGCTCTTCGCCAAGGAGCACAACGCGGTCTGCGACCGGATCGCCTCCGCCCGCCCCACCTGGGACGACGAGCGCCTCTTCCAGACGGCGCGGCTGGTCGTCACCGCCGTCATGGCCAAGATCCACACGGTGGAGTGGATGCCGGCCGTCGTCGACCGGCCGGTGACCCGGGCCGCGATGCACCTCGACTGGTACGGGGTGCTCCCCGCCCGGCTGCGCCGCCGGGTGCGGCGCTTCGGCCGGGGCGAGACGCTGTTCGGCATCCCCGGCTCGCCCACCCGGCACCACACGGCCCCGTTCGCGGTGACGGAGGAGTCCGTCGCCGCCCACCGGATGCACCCGATGATCCGGGACGAGTACGAGATCCGCTCGCACCTGACGGGCGACCTCGTCGAGCGCACGGACTTCGAACCGCTCCAGGCGCTGGCCACCCGCAAGGCCGTCGACCGCTGGGGCACGGCCGACCTGCTCTACTCCTTCGGCACCATGCACGCGGGCGACGTCGTCCTGCACAACCACCCCGACTGCCTGCGGGAGCTGGTGCGCGTCTCCGGGGAGCGCATCGACCTCGGCACGGTCGACGTGCTGCGCGACCGCGAGCGCGGCGTCCCCCGCTACACCGCCCTCCGCGCGGCGCTGCACCGGCCGCCGGTGCGCAGCTTCGACGAGCTCACGGGCGGGGACGCGGCCCTGGCCGGCGAGCTGCGCGAGGTCTACGGCGGCCGGCTGGAGCGGGTCGACACCATGGTCGGCCTGTACGCGGAACCCCGGCCGCGGGGCTTCGCGTTCAGCGACACGGCGTTCCGGATGCTCGCGCTGATGACGGCGCGGCGGCTGAAGAGCGACCGCTTCTTCACCGCCTGCTACCGGCCGGAGATCTACACGGCCGAGGGCCTGGAGTGGATCGACCGCACCTCGCTGGGCGACGTCCTGCTGCGCCACCACCCGGAGCTGGCCCCCGCCCTGGAGGGCGCGCGCAGTGCGTTCGCGCCCTGGCGGCTGCTGTGAACCGGTCCCGAGGCGGGCCCCGGGCCGGGGGCGTGCGGAATTCCCCCCGGCCCGGCGCTCCTCAGCGGCCGGCCGGCTGCGCCCCGGCCGTGGCGTACCAGCGGTCGCCGCGCAGCTCCGCCAGGCCGTGACCGGCCAGGCCCTGCACGTGCTTGACGATCGTGCGCGTCTGGTAGCCCACGGACGCGCACAGTTCGCCGACGGAGGCTCCCCCGTCCCCGCAGGCCTGCAGGCCGTCCCAGGTGCGGGCCTCGTGGCGGCCGAGGCCGGGGAGCACCCGCGGGGGCTCGGGCCGGGCCTCCGGCCGCGGGGCGTACGGGCGGGACGCGCCGACCGGGCGCGGGGTGCGGTTGACCCGGCGGTGCCGACGACCCTTCTGGCGTTTGCTCATGGCTGAGACCACTGCTCCGTCCTGCGTGTTCCGATGCGCGTGTTCCGCCGCGTCAACTCGACGCGATGTCGGCCGGTTACGGCCGCCACCACCGAGTGTGCGCGACGTCACGCATCGTCACGCAGCACCCACGCCGGAAGGGCGCCATGCCGGATATGTGAGGCTGGGGGACGTGCGCATACTGATAGTCGAGGACGAGACGGGGCTCGCCGATTCGCTCCGCCGTGGGCTGACCTCCGAAGGGCACTGGGTGGAGGCCGTCCACGACGGCCGGCGCGGGCTGGAGGCCGCACTCTCCGGCGCGTACGACGTGATCGTGCTGGACGTGATGCTGCCGGGCCTGGACGGCTACGAGATCTGCGCCCGGCTGCGGCGGCTCGACCAGTGGACGCCGGTGCTGATGCTCACCGCGAAGGACGGCGAGTACGACGAGGCGGCCGGGCTCGACGCGGGGGCCGACGACTATCTGACCAAGCCGTTCTCCTTCGTGGTGCTGCTGGCCCGGCTGCGCGCCCTGGGCCGCCGCCGCGGCACCGGCGCCCACGGCGAACTGCGCGCCGGGGACCTGGTGCTGGACCCCGCCGCGCGGCGCTGCCGGCGCGGCGGGACGGACGTCGAGCTGACCGCCCGTGAACTGTCCGTGCTGCGCTGCCTGCTGGAGAACGCCGGCCGGGCCGTGGCCAAGCGGGACATCCTCGACGAGGTGTGGGACTCCCCCGCCGAGACCGACCCGAACATCGTCGAGGTCTACGTCTCCTCGTTGCGCCGGAAGATCGACGCCCCCTTCGGACGCCGCTCCATCCTGACCGTCCACGGCACGGGCTACCGGCTGTCGCCCGACGGCGGCTGAGCCCGTGGCCCGCCTCCTCCCCCGCACGGTCCGCGGCCGGGCGGCCGCCGCGGCCGCGCTCGCCATGACGCTGCTGCTGGCCGCGGGCGGCGCCTGGCTCTACACGGTCCTGCGGACCAACCTGCTGGACAACGCCAACAGCCGCACCGAGCTGGCCGCCCGCGAGATCGCCTCCCTGGCCGACTCCGGCGAACTGCCCGCCCTGCTGCCCGCGCCCCGCTCCGGGGTCGACGTGGTCCTCGTGCTCGACCCGCAGGGCAGGGTCGTCGCCACCAGCCGCCCCTCCGCCGACCCGCTGGCCCGCGCCGTCGCGCCGATCCGCCCGGCCGCCGGCGCGGACAGCGCCGACCGCGTGCTGTGCTGCACCCCGGCCGTGGGCGGGCAGCGCGGCGCCGTCGTGGTGGTCCGCGCGACCCCGCCGGGCGGGGAGCGGTACGTCTACGCCCTGACCGTGCTCAGCGACGTGGACGACGCCGCGCACACCATCGCCGTGGGCCTGGTCGCCGGGGCCCCGCCGCTGATCGCCCTCGCGGCGGCCATCGCCTGGGCCGTGACGAGCCTGGCCCTGCGCCCGGTGACGGCCATCCGCACCGAACTGGCCGCGGTCAGCGCCCGTGAGCTGGACCGCAGGGTGCCGGAGCCGGCGGGCGGCGACGAGGTGGCGCTGCTGGCCCGTACCGTCAACGCCACCCTGGACCGGCTGGAGCAGGCGGTCGGCCGGCAGCGGCAGTTCGTCGCCGACGCCTCGCACGAGCTGCGCAACCCGGTGGCGGCGGTGCACTCGCAGCTGGAAGTGGCACTCGCCACGCCCGGTGGCCCGTCCGCCGAGTCGGTGCAGGCGGCCCTGGCGGACACCGTGCGGCTGCAGACGATCGCCGCCGACCTGCTGCTCCTGGCCGGGCTCGACGCGCGGGCGCCGGGCCCGGGCGAACCGGTGGATCTGGCGCTGCTGGCCGCGGAGGAGGCGGCCCGCCGGCCGGCACCCCGCGTACCCTTGACCGTCACCGCCGACGTGCCCGTGCCGATGCGCGGACGCCCGGGGCAGCTGGAGCGCATGCTGGCCAACCTCGTCGACAATGCGCTGCGGCACGCCGCGTCCCGGGTGACCGTGCGCGCGTCCCTGGACGAGCGGGCGCGGGAGGCGGTGCTGGAGGTGGCCGACGACGGTGCCGGCATCCCGGCGGCGGAGCGGGAGCGGGTCTTCGAGCGCTTCGTGCGGCTGGACGCCGCGCGCGACCGGGAGCGCGGGGGCAGCGGCCTGGGCCTCGCCATCGCCCGCGGCATCGCGCGGGCGCACGGCGGGGAGCTGGAGGCGGCCGCGGGCGCTCCCGGCGCCCGGCTGGTGGCCCGTTTCCCGCTGCCTCCGGACCCCGGTTCCTGAAGACGGCTTCAGGAACCTCAGGATTTCTTCAGCCGACCCCGAGGATCATGGACGGTGTGACCGTGGAAACCGTACGAGTCGAGAGCGACGGCGGGAGCGGCGTGCCCGCCGAGGCACGCGCGGCCTCGGCCAAGTGGCGCCGCCACGAGGCGGTCATGCTCGTCTTCGGCGTCGTGATCTGCGTCGGCGGCTACGCGTACACGGGCCTGTCGACCACCGGCAGCGTCCCCGGCGGGCTCGCCGGATTCGCGGCCAGCATGGTGTGCCTGGCCCTGGTGCCGCACCTGGCGGTGCGCCGCTGGGCGCCGTACGCGGACCCGCTGATCCTGCCGCTGGCCGTGCTGCTGTCCGGGCTCGGGCTGGTGCTGCTCTACCGGCTGGACTACTCCTACAAGGAACGGTACAACTCCGCCCCGACCGCCTCCGGCCAGCTGATGTGGACGGTCATAGGGGTGGCGGTCTGCGTCGCCGTGCTGGTGCTGCTGAAGGACCACCGCTGGCTGCAGCGCTACATCTACCTGATGATGGCCGTCGCCCTGGTGCTGCTGATGGCGCCGGCCTTCTTCCCCGGCGACACCTACGGCGCCAAGCGCTGGATCTTCCTGGGCCCGCTGTCCTTCCAGCCCGGCGAGTTCGTCAAGACCATGATCGCGGTCTTCTTCGCCGGCTATCTGGTCATCCACCGCGACGCCCTGGCGCTCACCGGCCGGAAGGTCCTCGGCGTCCGGCTGCCCCCGGGCCGCCAGCTGGGCCCCATCCTGGCCGTGTGGCTGCTGAGCCTGTTCGTCCTGATCATCGAACGGGACCTGGGCACCTCGCTGATCTTCTTCGGCCTGTTCGTGGTGATGCTCTACGCGGCCACCGAGCGCGGCAGCTGGGTGATCGTCGGCGTGCTGATGGCCTCGGTCGGCGCGGTGGTCGTGGGCTCGATGGAGCCGCACGTCAAGGGCCGCATCCTGGCGTGGCAGCACCCCTTCGACGCGTACAAGCCGGGCAGCACGGTCTCCACCCAGCTGGCGAACGCGCTGTTCGGCTTCGGCAGCGGCGGCGTCACGGGCACCGGCCTGGGCCAGGGCCACCCGGAGCTGATCGGCTTCGCGGGCCGCAGCGACTTCATCCTCACCACGGTGGGCGAGGAGCTCGGCCTGGCCGGGGTGATGGTGGTGCTCACGCTGTACGCGCTGATGGCCCAGCGCGGCCTGAGCGTGGCCCTGCGCTCGCGCGACCCGTTCGGCAAGCTGCTGGCGGTCGGTCTCGCGGGCGCACTGGCCCTGCAGGTCTTCGTGGTGGCGGGCGGCGTGATGGGCCTGATCCCCCTGACGGGCAAGGCCCTGCCCTTCCTGGCGAAGAGCGGCTCATCACTGGTGGCCAACTGGCTGATGGTGGCGATCCTGATCCGCATCAGCGACGGCGCGGGCAGGGCGAGGATCCGCCCCGGCCCGTGATCCGCGCCCGCGGGGGCTTCGCGCCCCGAAGGGGCGCGGGGCTGTTTCGATTTGCGGCTCCGCCGCGTGGGCGCGACCAGCCAAAAACAACCCGCAGCTCACCGACCGCCGCGGAACAGCTCCAAGAGCTCCTGCTTGCCGAAAACCTGCGCCGCCTCCACAGCGGAAGGCGACCCGGCCGACGGATCGGCACCGTGCGCCATCAGAATGCGCACAACCTCCTCCTCCCCCTTGAAAACGGCGCCGGCCAAGGGCGTCTGCCCCCGGTCGTTCGCCTTGTCCGGATCCGCACCGCGCTCCAGGAGCGCGGTCACCGCGTCCGCGTGCCCGTGGTACGCGGCCAGCATGACGAGCGAATCACCGCGGTCGTTGGTGAGGTTGACCGGCACGCCTGCGTCCACGTAGGCGGCGAGGGTGGCGGTGTCACCGTGCCGGGCCAGGTCGAAGACCTTGGCCGCGAGCTGGAGCACCTCGGGGTCGTGGGCGGGTTCGGTCGACTCGGGGGTCGGTCCGGTCATGATGTGCGGTCCTCCGCTCGGGTTACCAACGGTTGCCGTGCTGACACATTCTGTGAAGCTGGAGGAGCTCATGGTGACCGTCCCCCAGCACCCAGGAGATAACCATGATCCTCTCCATCTCCGGCGTCGTCCTGCTCGGTGTCGTGGTGTTCCTGTTCTTCCGCAAGGACGGGCTCAAGGCTTCGCACCTGATCATCTGCTCCCTGTTCGGCTTCTACCTCGCCAGTACTGGAATCGCCCCGAGCATCAAGGCCGGCGGTGCCAGCCTGGCGAGTCTGCTGGGCGGGATCAAGTTCTAGCGGCGCCCGTCAGGAGACCGACGTGGGCCGGCGAGGACTTCCGCGCACCGTGCACCGGGGCCCCCGGCTGCCGCAGGGCCGGGAGTTCGTACAGACGGTCGCCGAGAGCGCCCGGGACGTCTTCCACCCGCTGATCGTCATCACCCGCGGTCTGCAGGCGCTGGCCGTCTCCGGGCGGCGGCGGTGGGCGCGGACCCCACGGGAGCGGCGCGGCTCGGCGGTGCTCCTGGTGGCCTCCTGCCTGGCCATCGTGGCGCTGGTGCCCTACGGGCCGCCGTTGGCCACGGTCTCGCTGCTGGCGGCCGGCGCCTGGACCGGCCGCGCCCGGCGGACGCAGCGGACGCAGGAGCCCGAGCCGGCGGAGACGGCACGGCTGCAGGCGCTGTACGAGGCCCTGGTGCCGTACCTGTCCGACCCGCAGGACCCGAGGCCGCTGTACGAGCACGGGGGCAGCTGGCGGAAGGCGTTCGACGAGTACGTCTTCGACGACCGGGGGCGGCTGGCCGCGCTGCAGCTGCGCTACCCGGGCTGGTTCACCGACGGCGAGAACGCGTCCCGCACCCGGATCGAGCAGCTGCTGCACCTCAAGGCCGGACGGGACCGGGAGTACGGCTTCGACTGGGACGAGTCCGCCAACCGGCTGTGCCTCACCGTGCTGCCCCCGCTGCCCACGGGCGTCCGCGCCCAGCGCTTCGTGACCGCCCCCGGGGAGACCGTGCTGGGCCTCACCGACCCCGCGGCGGTCCAGCGCACCCTGCCGGTGGCCGACGGCGACGAGCTGTACGACGCCTCGCCCGTGGTGTGGCGCACGGGCCCGCGCTCCGCCGAACCGCACCTGCTGGCGCTGGGCCGGCCGGGTGCGGGCGTCACCACCCTGCTGCGCTCGGTCCTGCTCCAGGCGCTCCCGCACGGCGACGCGGTGATCCTGGACGGCGGCGGCACCGGGGAGTACGCGGCGCTCGCCGGGCGCCACGGGGTGCTGGCCGTGGAGTCCTCGCTCACCGGGGCCCTCGCCGTGCTGGAGTGGGCGGGGCACGAGACGGAGCGGCGGCTCATGGCCGTCAACTCGGCACGGCAGCAGGGGCGTCCGGTGCCGGAGGACGCCCGCCGCCCGCTGTGGATCGTCGTCGACCGGCCCGCGGCGCTGAGCCGCCTCGCCGCCGCCCAGGGGCGCCCCGACCCGCAGACGCTGCTGCAGGTGCCGCTGTTCAACGGCCGGGTCGCGAACGTGACCGTCGCGATCGGCGAACAGCTCGACGCCGAGGGGCTGCTGGACGCCCAGGTGCGCGCCCAGGCCCTCGCCCGGGTGCTGCTCGGCGCGGTCACCCCCGAGCAGGTGCTCGCGGCGCTCGGCACTTCCGCGCACTCCACGACCGTCAACGACGTGCCGCCGGGCCGGGGTTACGCGCGGCTGGGCGCCGGTCCCGTGCACCGCCTGCAGGTGCCGGCCACGCCGGACCCGTACGACGAGGACGCCGGCGAGGCCGAGCGGCAGGCGGTGCTCGGCCTGCTGCCGGAGCCGCTGTTCGCGGCGCACCCGGCGGAGCAGGCCGAGCCGGCGGATCAGGCCACGTAGGTCCGCGGCGTCTCGGCCGCCGCGGTCGCGCCGCTGGCCACCAGGTGCGCGGCCTCGGCCAGCCGGGTGGCCGCCTCCTCCGCGACCGCGCCGTTGACGGTGAACGGCAGGCGCACGTAGCCCTCGAAGGCCCCGTCGACCCCGAACCGCGGCCCGGAGGGCACGCGCACCCCGAGCCGCTCCCCCGCCTCGGCGATCCGCGAGCCGGAGAGCCCGCCGGTGCGCGCCCACAGGGTCAGGCCGCCGTGCGGGACGGTGTACTCCCAGTCGGGCAGGTGCCGCTCGAGCGCCGCGACGAGCGCGTCGCGGTTCTCGCGGGTGGTGGAGCGCCGTATGGCGATGGACTCCTCCCAGCCCTCGGTGTTGAGCAGCCAGGTGACGGCGAGCTGGTCGAGCACGGGGGTGGCCAGGTCGGCCCAGGCGCGGGCGGCGACGAGGCTGCGGATGACGTCGGGCGCGGCCCGCACCCAGCCGATGCGCAGGCCGGCCCAGAAGGACTTGCTGGCCGAGCCGACGGTGATGACGGAGCTGCCGGCGGGGTCGAAGGCGCAGACCGGGCGCGGCAGTTCCACGTCCTCGTCGAGCACCAGGTCCGACATGGTCTCGTCGGCGATCAGCACGGTGCCCGCGGCCCGCGCCGCCTCGACGAGCTCGCGGCGCTGCTCCTCGGGGGCGAGGGCGCCGGTGGGGTTGTGGAAGTCGGCGATGACGTAGGCCATGCGCGGGGCGGCGTCCCGCAGCACCTGGCGCCAGGCCGCCAGGTCCCAGCCGGCGAGCCGGTCGGCCATGGCCACGGGTACCAGCCGGGCGCCGGCCTCGCGCATCAGCTGGAGGACGTTGGCGTAGGAGGGCGACTCGACGGCGACCCGCTCGCCGCGCCCGGCCAGCAGCCTGCAGATGGCGGCGACGGCGCCCATGGCCCCGGTGGTGACCATGATCTGCTCGGGCATGGTGGGGATCCCGCGGGCGGTGTAGCGGTCGGCCAGGGCCTGGCGCAGCGCGGGCAGGCCCGCCGGGTAGTCGCCGTGCGTGTGGGCGTAGGGCGGGAGTTCGCCGAGGGCGCCCTGGAAGGCGCGGGTCAGCCAGGGCTCGGGGGCGGTGAGGGCGGCGCAGCCCAGGTCGATCACCGAGCCGGCGGCCTCCGGCGGCAGCGGGTCCAGGCCCCGGGTGGGCAGCGGGTTCCCCGCGGGCACGGCGGTCCAGCTGCCCGCGCCGCGCCGGGACTCCAGGAACCCCTCGCCGCGCAGGGCCTCGTAGGCGGCGGCGACGGTGGTGCGGCTGACGGAGAGGGCGGCGGCCAGCTCCCGCTCGGCGGGCAGCCGGGCGGCGACGGGCACGCGGCCCTCGAAGACCAGCAGCCGGATGCCGTCCGCGAGGGACCGGTAGGCGGGCGCGCGGCGGCCGCCCAGCGGGGTCACGGTGCCGTTGCGGGAGTGCTGCGAACCGAGGAGGCGCGCCAACTGCGGCGCTCCCACCGAAGAAGTCCACTGACTCATCTTTCCGGTCCACCTTTCCGGGATTGGCCATGGATCTTGTCTTGACCCAGTCCACAGACTGTCACGTCTCAGGCCACTTGCACCACTGTCAAGGAGGACTCCGTGTCCGCATCAGGGGGGTCGCACCTCGCCCGCCGTGTCGTCCAGCTGTACGGCGGGCTCGTGCTGTACGGGATCAGCTGTGCGCTGCAGCTGCGGGCGGGGCTGGGGCTGGCGCCGTGGGACGTGCTCAACCAGGGGATCGCCCGGCACTCGGGCCTGACGGTCGGCACGGCCACGATCCTCGTCGGGGTCGCCGTGCTGCTGCTGTGGATCCCGCTGCGGCAGCGGCCGGGGCTGGGCACGGTCTCCAACGTGCTGCTGATCGGCCTGGTCATGGACGCCACGCTGAGCCTGGTGCCCGCGCCCGGGTCGCTGTGGGTGCGGGTGCCGCTGCTGCTGTTCTCGGTCGTCCTGTGCGCGCTGGCGACCGGTCTCTACATCGCACCCCGTTTCGGCCCGGGCCCGCGCGACGGGCTGATGACCGGGCTGCACCGCAGGACGGGTCGTTCGGTGCGGCTGGTGCGCACCTGCATCGAGATCGTGGTGCTGGCGGCGGGGTACGTGCTCGGCGGCACGGTCGGCGTGGGCACGGTGCTGTTCGCGGCCGGAATCGGACCGCTCTCGCAGTTCTTCCTGCGGGCGTTCACCCCGCGCCCGGCGGTGCGCAGCGAGCCCATGGCGTCCGGAACAGGGGCCCTGGTGCAGGAGCCGGAAATGCGAACCGGTAGTGTACGCCTTTGATCCACCGGACGGACCGTTACTGCGCGTTGAAGCACCAGAATCACAGGGTGACATCTGGTGCCTGATGTGACAAACCGGGCGGTGGTGGGTACAAAAGGGGCGGCACGACGGGCGACGCATGTCCCTCAACGGGGAATCTTCACCGCCGACCGGACGTTGACCGGATGACGACGACAGCGACACCTGTCCTGTGGGCGACAAGCCCGGGAGGCACGATTCATGAGTGAGCGAGCTCTCCGCGGCACGCGACTTGTGGTTACCAGCTACGAGACCGACCGCGGCATCGATCTGGCCCCGCGCCAGGCGGTGGAGTACGCATGCCCGAACGGCCATCGATTCGAGATGCCGTTCTCGGTGGAGGCGGAGATTCCGCCGGAGTGGGAGTGCAAGGCGTGCGGCGCCGTGGCACTCCTGGTGGACGGGGACGGTCCCGAGGAGAAGAAGGGCAAGCCCGCACGTACGCACTGGGACATGCTCATGGAGCGACGCACCCGCGAGGAGCTCGAGGAGGTGCTGGCCGAGCGGCTGGCGGTCCTGCGCTCCGGCGCCATGAACATCGCGGTGCATCCGCGGGACACCCGCAAGTCCGCCTGACGGCGGCGGGTACAGACCCGAACCGAGGGCCCGGGCCGCTGCGTTCGCAGCGGCCCGGGCCCTTGTCCGTCTCCGGTCAGCGCGGCAGCTGGGGGTCGTCGTAACGCGGCGCCGGGGGCTCGTCGTCCCGGATGACCTCGCCCTGGACGACCTTGCCGTCCGGCTGGTGCATGCGCGCCTGCCGGAAGGCGTCGCCGAGCGAACCCGGCGCCGGGGTGCGGTTCAGCCGGCGCTCGAAGCTCTTGCGGAGCAGGTTGCGGGTCGGCGGGAAGAGGCACAGCAGCCCCGCCGCGTCGGAGATCAGGCCCGGCACCATCAGCAGCAGCCCGCCCAGCATCGTCAGGGCGTTCCCGCCGCCCTCCTCGTCCCGGCCCGCGGGAGACGGCTCCTGGGGCTGCTGCATCGAGCGGGCCAGCCGCTGCCAGGCGCGCCGCCCCGCGCGCTTGATCACGTACGCACCCGCCACCACGCCCGCGGCCAGCAGGGCGGCGACGGTGACCCCGCCCGCCGCCCCGGCCACGAGCGTCAGCAGCCAGATCTCCAGGACCGCCCAGGCGGCCACCCCCAGCGGGACGAACCTGCGAGCCCCGCCGCGCCGGGGCGGACGGCCTGCTGGGGTGCCGGCGGACTGCTGCTGTGCTCCGAACGTCATGCCTCAAGTGTGCCTGGGCCGCGGCGGAACGGAGCCGCCGCACCCTGCGGCCGCAGCAGACCGCCCAGGAGCCGGCCCACCGCCCGGGTGCCGGGGCTGGAGGCGACCCTGACGAAGGCGTCGCGGGCCAGTTTGCCGACGGTGTTGGCCGGCATGAAGTAGTGCTGCATGTACAGCGCCGTCTTCTGGTGCTTCGCGATCTCCGGGCGCAGCTCCTGCTCCCACGCGCCGAGGGCGACGGCGATGTCCCCGGGGTGCTCGGCCAGCTTGCGGGCGAGCAGCTCGCCGCCCGCGATGCCCATGCCGGAGCCCTGGCCCGAGTGGAGCGTCATGCACCACGCGGAGTCGCCGACCAGCACCACCCGCCCCTGGCTCCAGCGGTTGATGTGGATCTGGCCGACCTGGTCGAAGGCGGTGGACTCCGCGCCGTCCATCGCCGCCAGCATCGGCGGCACGATGCGCCCGCCGAACCCGGCGAAAGCGGCGCGCAGCGCGTCGGCGGGCGGCTTGCGGACCTCGGCGGCGGGCCAGGGGGTGCGGTAGACGAAGAAGGCCACCGGCGGGTGGTCCACGTAACTGGTGATCCAGGCGGCGCGGCCGGCATCGGTGGCGATCATGCAGTCGCCGTCCTTCAGCCCCGGGACGGCCCGGTCCATCACACAGGCCGCGACGACGTGGCCGAAGTCCTTGCGGTAGAGATCCTCGGGCCCGAACGCCAGGGAACGGACGGTGGAATGGATGCCGTCGGCCCCGACGAGGAGGTCGGCGCTCTCCTCGGTGCCGTCGCCGAACACGGCCGTCACCCGGTCCCGGTCCTGGGTGATGCGCACCGGGCTCGCACCGTAGCGGATCTCCACGCGGCCGTGCACCTGCTCGTACAGCACCCGCTCCAGGTCGCTGCGGAGCAGGAGGAGCAGGGGGGTGCCGCCCATGGACTCCGGGAAGGACAGCCCGCGGGAGAGGCGGCCCCGGTGGTCCACCTCGAGCACGCGCCCGCGGGGATGGCGCCGGTCGGGTAACTGCCCGGCGATGCCCAGGCGTTCGGCCGCCCGGTAGCCCGGTCCGTTGAAGCGGACGAAGTAGCCGCCGGTGCGACGCTTCGGTGCGCGTTCGACGATCAGCGCGTCCCAGCCCGCCCGGTGCAGGGCGAGGGCCGTGGTGAGGCCGGAGATGCCGGAGCCGACGATCAGGGCACGGGGACGGCGTGAAGTGTGAGACGAGAGGGACGAGGGGGGCGTCTGTGGCGTCATATCGGCGACCGTAACACCGCGCAATACTGCGTGACCAAGTTTGAAATTCAGTCATACAGGTCCGGTGCGGCGGTTTTCGGCTAGCATCCCGGACCCATGGACGACGAGCGCGCCGAGCGCATTCTGGGGGCGGCCCGCGAGCTGCTGCTGCGCTGGGGCTACAAGCGGGTCACCGTCGACGACGTGGCCCGCCGGGCCCAGGTCGGCAAGGGCACCCTGTACCTGCACTGGAAGACCAAGGAGGAGCTCTTCACGACGCTCCTGCGGCGCGAGTTCGCGGCGATGCTCGCCGACGTGGCCGCCCGGATCGAGGAGGACCCGGCGGGCGTCCTCCCGCACCGGCTGCTGCAGTACGTGTACCTGCAGCGGCTCCGGCAGCCGATCGTGCGGGCGATCCACGCCGGGGACGACGAGGTGCTGGGCGCGCTGCTCACCACCGCACCGACCGGGGTGCCGCTGGCAGAGGAGTTGCGGATCCGCACGACGCTCGCGGACATCGTCCGCGCGCAGAGCCGGCACGGGCTGCTGGTGCCTGCGGAGCGGCTGGAGGAGCAGGTGTACGCGATCGACTCCGTGCTGATCGGGTTCTTCTTCACGGCCGGGACGCTGCCGCCGGAGCGTCAGGGGGAGTTGCTCGGGGAAACGGTCCGCGCCGCGTTCGAACCACAGCGGGCGGTCGGCGCCACGGCGGTGCGGGCTGCCGCCCGCGAGGTGCTGGACGTTCTGGGCGAGGCCCAGAACGCCCTTTGCCCGTAACGGGGTTGCCGCGGGATGGCAAGGCCGCGCCCGACGGACCAGGCCCCGTCAGACCGCCTCCGCCTCCACGATCGACTGCCAGGAGGCAGTCGGGACGACGCGCACCAGCCCGAACCCCGACTCCCGCAGGAGCGCCGCGAATTCGGACTCGGTGCGCTCCTTGCCCCACAGCGTCGACAGCATGATGATGTCCGCCGCCTTGCCGTAGTGCGGCTCGTTCCCGGCGGGGAGCACCGCCTCCACCACCAGCAGCCGGCCGCCGGGCCGCATCACTTCGCGCAGGCCGCGCAGGATGCGGACGGAGTCCTCGTCGCTCCAGTCGTGGAGGATGTTCTTCAGCAGGTAGACGTCACCGCCCCCGGGCAGCTTCGCGAAGAAGTCGCCGGGCTCGGTGCGCCAGCGGCCCGCGAGTTCGGGCACGTCGAGGATGTGCTCGCGGACCGTCTGCTCCTGGTCGAACAGCACGCCGGACAGACCGGGGTTGTGCTGCAGCACGGCCCGCAGCAGCCCGCCGCGGCCGCCGCCGACGTCGATGACGGTGCCCTCGGCGGGGAACCCGTAGGCCGCGGTCACGATGTCGTCCAGCGGACCGGAGAAGGAGGACATGCCGCGGTCGAAGAGCTTCTGCAGCTCCGGCTGCGTGGCCAGGTAGGCGAACAGCGGCATTCCGTAGGCCGCTTCGAAGGCCGGCACCCCGGTGCGCACGGCCTCCGGCATCCCGGCGACCGAGCGCCGGAAGAGCTCGTTGGTGAGCAGCAGCGTGCCGTCGTGCTGGGAGACGGGCGCGTCGACGCGCAGCAACTCCGCGGCGGGGGTGAGCCCGAAGGCCCCCTTCTCGTCCTCGCCGAACACCCCGCGGCTGGCGAGCAGCCGCAACACCCGCCGCAGGGACGGCGCGTGGGTGCCGGTGCGTCCGGCGATCTCCTCGGGCGTGAGCGGGCCGTCGGCCAGGCAGTCGGCGACGCCGAGCTCGACGACGGTGCGCAGCGCGCCGGAGTAGATGTGGCCGAGCATGAGGTCGATCAGGACGGCAGCGGGGTCACCGGTCGGTGCGCTGGAGAACGTCGACGTGTAGAGCGGGTTGCTGGGCGAGGTGGTCAACGGTCGTCTCCCGTTCATCGGCTGATACTGGTTGACACTTGACCCAATGTGTCAGCCCGACGCAGCGGCTGTCACCGGTGCTCCCGCGGGGAATGGCGCACTCCGGCGGGTTCCCGCAGTTCATTGGCCGAAACGCGACGGGGCCCGACGCACCGCCCGGCACCGGGTTTCGGCCTGCCGGTCCGGCAACGCCGAGGGGCGGGCACCGTCGCGGTGCCCGCCCCTCCTTCTGCTGTTGCCGGTCAGCCCCGGCCCAGCGCCTTTCCGACCTTGGCGGCCCGGGAGCCGATGCCCCAGGACGTCACCCGCCACAGGGCCTCCGCGACGATGTCGCGGCTCATCTTGCTGTCCCCCAGCTCCCGTTCGACGAAGGTGATGGGCACCTCCACCACGTGGAAGCCGGCCTTGACCGCACGCCAGGCCAGGTCGACCTGGAAGCAGTAGCCCTGGGAGGCCACCTCCTCCATGCCGAGGCCCTCCAGCGTCTCGCGGCGGAAGGCGCGGTAGCCGCCGGTGACGTCGCGCAGCGGCACGTCCAGGAGCAGTCGCGAGTAGGTGGAGCCGCCGCGGGAGAGGAACTCGCGGGACCTGGGCCAGTTGACGACCCGGCCGCCCGGCACCCAGCGCGAGCCGAGCACCAGGTCCGCGCCCTTGAGGGCGGTGAGCAGCCGGGGCAGCTCCTCCGGCTGGTGCGAGCCGTCGGCGTCCATCTCCACCAGCACGCCGTAGCCGTGCTCCAGGCCCCAGCGGAAGCCCGCCAGGTAGGCGGCGCCGAGCCCCTCCTTGCCCTTGCGGTGCAGCACCTTGACGTGGTCGTCGTCGGCCGCCAGCTCGTCGGCTATCTTCCCCGTGCCGTCCGGGCTGTTGTCGTCGGCGACGAGGACGTGCGCCTCCGGTACGGCCGACCGCACCCGGGCGACGATGGGCTTGATGTTCTCCGCCTCGTTGTAGGTCGGGATGATCACCAAGGTCGTGCCGAGCGGACCGTATCGCCGCTGACCACCGTCGTTCACTCTTGCCCCTTCTGTTCCGGTCGTCCTCGCCGGCCGATCAGGACCGCGGCCGCGCAGGACAGAAGGCCCACCATAGCGAGCGCCCATTCGGGGGCCGCACCCACGCGGTCCGCGACGGTCGTGCCGTCGCGCAGCGGGATGCGCGCGCTGATCACGTCCTGCGTGAACTCCCTGCTGCGCTGCAGCACTCGGCCGTCGGGGGACACGACGGCGCTGATGCCGCTGGTCGCGGCGGTCACCACGGCCCGGCCGTGCTCGACGGCCCGCAGCCGGGACATCGCCAGCTGCTGCTCGGGCTGGCCGGTGCGGCCGTAGGTGGCGTTGTTGGTCTGGACGACGAGCGCCCGGGCGCCGGCCGTGACGGTGTCGTGCACGATCTCGTCGTAGGCGACCTCGAAGCAGATGACGTCCCCGAGCCGGGCCGGGCCGACCTGCATCACGCCCGTGTGGTCGCCGGGGTAGAAGTCGCGGGGCACCCGCTGGAGCCGGGTGATGACCTTGCTGAGCTCGGCCCGGAACGGCACGTACTCGCCGAACGGCACCGGGTGCTGCTTGGCGTACGAGGCCCCGGGGCCGGTCTGCGGGTCCCAGACGATGCCCTTGTTGTCGATGTAGCCCGGTTTGCCCGGGTGGTCGACGAGGGCGCCGACGAGGACGGGCACGCCGACCGCCCGTACGGCCGAGTCGATGCGGTCGTACGCCTCCTGGTACTGGAAGGGGTCCAGGTCCGAGGAGTTCTCCGGCCAGATGACCAGGTCGGGCTTCTTCACCTTCCCGGCCCTGATGTCGTCGGCCAGCCGCAGCGTGGCGGAGACGTGGTTGTCGAGGACCATCAGCGGGCGGCCGAGGAAGTCCATGCCGGGCTTCTCCACGTTGCCCTGCACGATGGCGACGTTCACCGTGTCGTCGGCCTTCGTGGGCACCGGCACGGCGTACCCCGCGACGCCGACGGCCACCGCCAGGGCGGCGGCCTCCACGGCGGGCAGCAGGGCCCGCAGCCGCCGCCCCGCGCCGCGCGCCCGCCAGAGCGCCGCCGCGGCGTACGCCAGCAGCCCGCCCGCGAGGGCGACCGCGAAGGTCACCAGGGGCGCCCCGCCGAGCGCCGCCAGGGGCGTGAAGGGCGAACCGGTGTTGGCGAAGGCGAGCCGGCCCCAGGGGAAGCCGCCGAACGGCACCCGGTCCCGGGCCCACTCCTGCGCGATCCACAGGCAGGCGCCCCACAGCGGCCAGGCGGGCAGCCGCGAGGTCAGCGCGAGCCCGGCGCCGAGCGCGGCGACGAAGAGCGCCTCGACCAGCGACAGGCCCGTCACGGCGTCGTAGCCGACGACGTGCAGCCAGCGCAGCAGGCAGAAGAAGAAGGGGAAGGCGAAGGCGAAGCCCGTCCACGCCCCCTGGCGGGCCGTGCGCCCCCGGGTGAGCAGGGCGAGCGCCGCGACGGCGACGACGGACAGCGGCCACACGTCGTACGGCGGGAAGGCCACGGCCAGGGCCAGTCCGGCGGCGGCCGCGAGGGCCGTGCGGGGGACCTCGCGGCGGACGAGCCGGGCCAGGCGCACGGCACGGCGGGGGCGTGCCGGGGCCGCCGTGTCCGGTGCCGGTGCGGCGTCGGTCACCGCGGCTTCGGGAGAGATTTCGGGGCCCGGGGGCACGGTCGCGCCTTCCTGACAGCTTCGGGGTGCAGAAGCCGACCGTACCCGAAGCCGCTGAATGGGGGCCCGGCGTCCTTCGGGCCGGCCCGGGCACCCGCTGGCTGCGGCGGCCGAGAGCCGTTGTCTACTGAACGTCCGGGCCCCACCCGGGTCGCACCTGCCGGACGGGCGGAACCATCCCTCGCCCCCGCACGCTGGACCTGGCTCCCAGTGGCGGGCTGCCTGACCGGCATCCCGCCCCATGGCCCAGCGGACGGTCGACGACTGCGCGGAGATCTGCCGGACCGGACGTCCTGTGGTGGACTCGGCAGAACCTACCGGCCGCCGCCCGCACCGTGTCAACACCCTCGCGACCTGCGTGGCTACCTCAAATCAGCAGGTCAGTACGGCAGATGGGCCGTCGGCGCGACAGGCCGACGGCACGTCGTTCGGCGGTACGTGATGATCTCTGCGTCACTCGTTCGGGCGCGCGGAGGCCCGGTGGACGGTCCGGCCGCCGACGACCGTGCGCAGACACCCGGGCAGCGGGGCGCCCGGAGTGAGGTCCGGCAGGCCGGGCGTGCCCGAGCGCGGGTCGGTGGACCAGTTGGCCACCCGGGTGTCCGGGACCTGCACCAGCAGCTCGCCCGTCTCCCACACCGCATAGTCGGCGGGCGCGCCCGGCACCAGCACGCCCGCGTCGTCGCGGCCGATCGCCCGCCAGCCGCCGCGGGTGTGCGCCGTGAAGGCCGCCCGGACCGAGACGCGGTGCCCGGGGGTGCGGTGGAAGGCGGCGGCCCGGACGGTGCCCCACGGGTCGAGCGGGGTGACGGGGCTGTCGGAGCCGAGCGCCAGGGGCACCCCGGCGCGCAGCAGCGCGGCGTACGGGTTGAGCGTGCGGGCCCGCTCGCGGCCCAGGCGCTGCGCGTACATGCCGTCCTCGCCGCCCCACGCGGCGTCGAAGGCCGGCTGCACGGAGGCGGTGAGGGCGAACTCGGCGAAGGCGGCGATGTGTTCGGGGGTGAGCATCTCGGCGTGCTCGACGCGGTGCCGGGCGGCGCGGACGGCGGCGAGGCCGACCTTCTCGGCGGCGGCCCGCACGCCCTCGACGACGGCGGTGAGCGCGGCGTCGCCGATGGCGTGGAAACCCGCCTGGATGCCGGCCTCGGTGCAGGCGGCGACGTGCGCGGCGACGGCCGCGGCGTCCAGGTGCGCGGTGCCGGTGTGGCCGGGGGCGGGGGCGTCGGCGTAGGGCGCGTGCAGGCAGGCGGTGTGCGAGCCGAGCGAGCCGTCGACGAAAAGGTCGCCGGCGGCGCCGGCCGCGCCGAGCTCCCGGATCCGCTCCGCGTCCGCGGCGGAGGCGAGGGCCTCGGCCCAGTAGCCGGTGACCCGCGGGCCGGGCTCCTCGGCCGCCAGCCGCAGCAGCCCGGTGAGGTCATCGGCGCTGGAGATCTGCGGCCCGGCGCACTCGTGGACGGAGCCGATGCCGAGCGAGGCCGCGTGGGCCAGCGCGGCGCGCTGCAGCTCGGTGCGCTGTGCGGCACCGATGCTGCCGAGCGCGGCGGCGCGCACGGCGTGGTGGTCGTCACCGGTGAGCGGTGCGCCGTCGCCGGCGGCGACCTGCGGGACGAGATCGAGCAGGGCCGTGGTGACGACGGCGGAGTGGACGTCGGCGCGGGTCAGATAGAGGGGACGCCCGCCGGTCGCCTCGTCGAGCTCCCGCCGGGACGGGGGCCGCTGCTCGGGCCAGCGGCTGGCGTCCCACCCGTGCCCGAGCAGCACCCGGTCCGCGGGGCGCGCAGCGGCGTGCGCCCGTACCCGGTCGAGGGCCTCGCCGAGGGTGCGGGCGCCGGTGAGGTCGAGACCGGTGAGCGCGAGGCCGGTGGCGGTGGTGTGCACGTGCGCATCGGTGAACGCGGGCGTGACAAGCGCGCCGTCGAGGTCGACGACCTCGTCCACCCCGTCGGCGAAGGAGTCGGCGGCCCCTTCGGAACCGACCCAGGCCACGCTCCCGTGCTCCACCACCATCGCCGTCGCGAACGGGTCGGCAGGGCTGTGCACGGTGCCGTTGCGCAGCAGGACGGTACGGAGCGGTTCAGTGGGCTGGCTCATGGGGGTCATTCTGCCCCGGGCCTGCTATCCGACCCGCGGCGGCCGTGCCTCGTAAGGAGTCGACAGGACGATGGTCGTCCGCGTGGAGACGCCGGCCAGCGACCGGATGCGGGCCAGCAGGTGCTCCAGTTCCAGCGGGGTCGCCACCCGCACCTTGAGGATGTAGTTCTCGTCCCCGGCCACGCTGTGGCAGGCCTCGATCTCGGGGATCTCGGCCAGCCGGTCCGCGATGTCGTCGGGAGCGCTGGGGTCGAAGGGTTTCACCGAGATGAACGCGGTGAGCGGCAGCCCGACCGCCTCGGGGTCGACCACGGCCGCATAGCCGCGGATCACGCCGCGCTGTTCGAGGCGCCGTACGCGCTGGTGCACCGCCGAAGTGGACAGGCCGGTGGCCTTGCCCAGGTCGGTGTAACTCATCCGCCCGTCCTTGACGAGCAGTTCCACGATCTCTCTGTCCAACTCCTCCACGCGGATCAACCTACTGGGTCCGCGCGCGCCCGGCACAGTCGACTGCACCTCTGGCGCACAAAGTATGTGATGAACGCCACAGGCATGCACCCGTGTCCTCCCGGCCGGAGCGATTACCGCCCTCACCGCGAGGGAAGTGCTTGCTGTGGCCGAGACGGGGTCCGGCCGGACAGCTGAGGGGGAGAAAGACTATGCCCAGCCTGGAACGCACCGATCACGAGAGCGACGGCGGCCTGTACGAGGGCTACGAGATCACCGAGATGTTCCGGGTGGTCTGCCCGGCCTGCGCCCGGCCGATCGCGCTGCTCGCCGACGAGGAGGCGCTTCCCGAGCACGCCCTGTGCCCGTCCCCGTGGAACCCGTTCGGGCTCACGGTCTGCCCGGGCTCGGGCAGCAGCGCGGACGGGGCCGCCCCGGCGGACGACGTGGCGGAGGCCCAGGGCCTCGACACCGCGCTCCTGCTGACGCTCCCGGAGAGTCTGGACTGGCGCACCCAGCCCTTCTCCCACATCGGCGGCCCGGGCTCCAGGCCGGTACGGGTGCACTAGGCCGACTCCCGCACCCCAACTCCCGCGCCCCGTAAGGGGCGCGGGGAACTGCGGGCCGGCCATCGTCGGCCTGCAGTTGACGCACTGCCCCAGGGTTCCGGGGCGAAGCCCCGGGGACCTCGGCTGCGGGCGCGTCACGGGGCGCGCAACTACCGCGACTCCGGCCCGGCCAGATGCCGCGCAACCACCATCCGCTGAATCTGATTGGTGCCCTCGACGATCTGCAGAACCTTGGCCTCCCGCATGTACCGCTCCGCCGGAAAGTCCGCGGTGTACCCGTAACCGCCCATCAACTGCACCGCATCCGTGGTGACCTGCATCCCGGCGTCGGTGCAGAACAGCTTCGCCATGGCGGCCTGTTTGGAGAACGGCAGCCCCTGGTCCCGCAGTCGCGCCGCGGCCAGATAGAGGGCGCGGCCCGCCTCGATCTGCGTGGCCATGTCGGCGAGTATGAAGCGCAGGCCCTGGAAGTCGGCGAGCGGCCGCCCGAACTGCCGGCGCTCCTCGACGAAGGCCAGGGCCTCGTCCAGGGCCGCCTGGGCCACGCCGATGGCGCAGGCGGCGATGCCCAGCCGCCCGGAGTCGAGCGCGGAGAGGGCGATGGCGAAGCCCTGGCCCTCGTCGCCGATGCGGCGTGCGTCGGGGATCCGCACCCCGTCGAAGTGCAGCTGCGCCGTGGGTGAGCCCTTCATCCCCATCTTGCGCTCGGGCGCCGCCGCGGTGAGGCCGGGGGCGTCGCCCGGCACGAGGAACGCCGTGATGCCGTGGGCGCCTTCACCGCCTGTGCGGGCGAGGACGGTGTAGAAGTCCGCGATGCCGCCGTGGGTGATCCACGCCTTGGTGCCCTCGAGGGTCCAGGTGTCGCCGTCGCGGGTGGCGCGGGTGCGCAGGGAGGCCGCGTCCGAGCCGGAGGACGGCTCGGAGAGGCAGTACGCGCCGAGCAGTCCGCCGCCCAGCATGGCGGGCAGGTGCTCCGCCTGCTGCTCCTTGGTGCCGTACCCGGCGAGGGCGTGGCAGGCGAGCGTGTGCACGCTGACGCCGAGGCCCACGGTGAGCCGGGCGCCCGCGAGTTCCTCCAGGACCTGCAGGTAGACCTCGTACGGCTGGGCGCCGCCGCCGAACTCCTCGGCGTACGGCAGGGCGAGCAGTCCCGAGCCGGAGAGCAGCCGGAAGACCTCGCGGGGGAACTGCCCGGCATCCTCCTCCTCGGCGGCGCGGGGCCTGATCTCCCGCTGGACGAGCTCGCGCACGAGGGCGATCAGATCGCGGGCCTCCTCGGTGGGCAGCTGACGCTCCACCGGCTGTGGGCCGTGGTCGGTCATGGGGGCGCTCTCCTCCCTGTCAGGGCGCTGCGGCGACCGGCGCGCAAGGGTGGTGGCGCCGTCACCGTGGGTGCCCAGTCGACGATCACGTGGCCGGGTCTCGGACTAGGCGTGACCTGCGGCTGTGGCGATTCGGAGTATGCCCGATCAGGGGCTCTGCGTCACTGGTTGACGGATCGTGACGAAGTTTCCTCAGGGGTCTCCCTCGTTTTCATCCGACTTGGTCCGAACCATTGACCCAACTGGTCTAGTCCTTCTACGGTTCCCCAACGCTTGATCTCCCCACCCACCGAGGAGAACCCATGCACCGACCGTACGGACCCGCGGCCGCCATGACCGCCGTCGCGGCCCTGCTCGTCACCGCCCTCACCGCAGCCCCGGCCGGTGCCGACGACTCCGGTTCCGGCGACACGGGCGCCGGGCACAAGGTCGTCGGCTACTTCACCGACTGGGGCGTCTACGGCCGCAATTACCACGTCAAGAACATCGAGACGTCCGGCTCCGCGAGCAAGCTGACCCACATCAACTACGCCTTCGGCAACGTCACGGGCGGCAAGTGCGCCATCGGCGACGCCTACGCCGACTACGACAAGGCCTACGACGCGGCGGGCAGCGTCGACGGCAAGGCCGACACCTGGGACGCCGGCGCGCTGCGCGGCAGCTTCAACCAGCTGCGCAAGCTCAAGCAGCTGCACCCGGGCCTGAAGGTGCTGTGGTCCTTCGGCGGCTGGACCTGGTCCGGCGGCTTCGCCGACGCCGCCAAGGACCCGGCGGCCTTCGCCGACTCCTGTTACAACCTCGTCAACGACCCGCGCTGGGCCGGGGTGTTCGACGGCATCGACATCGACTGGGAGTACCCCAACGCCTGCGGCCTGACCTGTGACGCCGGCGGGAGCGACGCCTTCCGCAACCTGATGGCCGCGCTGCGCGCCCGGTTCGGCGGCAGCAGCCTGGTGACCGCGGCCATCACCGCGGACGGCTCGCCGGGCGGCAAGCTGGAGGCCGCGGACTACGCGGGGGCCGCCCGCTACGTCGACTGGTACAACCCCATGACGTACGACTACTTCGGCGCCTGGGACGCCAAGGGCCCCACGGCCCCGCACTCGCCGCTGACCTCCTACGACGGCATACCCAAGCCCGGCTTCCACAGCGACGCCGCCATCCAGAAGCTCAAGTCCCTGGGCGTGCCCGCGAACAAGCTCCTGCTCGGCATCGGCTTCTACGGCCGCGGCTGGACCGGAGTCACACAGTCAGCTCCGGGCGGCACGGCGACGGGCCCCGCCGCGGGCACCTACGAGCAGGGCATCGAGGACTACAAGGTCCTCAAGACCAAGTGCCCGGCCAACGGCACGGTCGCCGGCACCGCCTACGCCTCCTGCGGCAGCGACTGGTGGAGCTACGACACCCCGTCGACGATCGCGGGGAAGATGGCCTACAAGGACCAACAGGGCCTGGGCGGCACGTTCTTCTGGGAGCTGAGCGGCGACACGTCGGACGGCGAACTGGTCCGGTCCATCACCTGACCCGGCGCACCGGCACCCCCGGCGCCCTCACGGTCCGCTCCGGGCCGGCGCCGGGCACTCCGGCGCGTAGTCCTCGATCATCCGCAGCGTGTCCCCCAGCCCCCGCACCAGCAGCGAGCACACCACGTCGCGCGGCAGCCCCTGGTGGTTCAGCCAGTCCAGGGTGACGCCCTCGACGCCGGCGAGCCAGCCGATCAGCGCGGTGCGGGCGACGAGGGGGACGTCGCTGCGCCCCCAGGCGCCGCGGGCGATGGCGAGCACCAGCTGCTCGCGGACGCCCTCGCGCAGCGCGAGCACCTCGGCGTCGAAGCCGACGCCGCCCGTGACGATCGCCCGGTAGGCCGCCTGGTGGTGCTGGGCGTAGCGCAGGTACCCGTCCACCGTGCGCTGCACGCGCTCGGCGGGCGGCAGGTCGCGGGTGGACGCCGCCCGCACCACGAGCTCGGCGACCGAGTCCTCGATGATCGCCAGGTAGTAGCCGCGCTTGTTCTTGAAGTAGTAGTAGATCAGGCCCTTGGCGACGCCCGCGTGCCGGGCGATGTCGTCCATCGACAGGGCGTCGTAGGACGTGTCGGCGAACAACTTCCGCCCGATGGCGATGAGTTCGGCACGCCGCGAACGGGAACGGCCCGTACCGCGCTGTTGACTATTATTCAAATTCGGCCCTAGTCTCCCGAGCACCGGACGTCCGCAGTATCTCAGAGAGCCCCACCACTCACTCCCTGCGGGAGGAAGCAGTGAGCGGATCCGACCGACGTCTGCCCGAGGGCCGAACGGCCTGGAAGAAGACCGCCGTTGCCGCCGTCCCCGCCCTGGCCGCGGTGGCGGCGATGGGCGTGGTGATGGCGCAGGGCGCCCTCGCCGCCTCGTTCGCGGTCTCGGGCACCAACTTCCAGGTCTCCTCCGGGAAGCTGACGAGCAAGGGCCTGGCCTCGTACGTCCAGACGGACCGGGCCGTGGACGGCAAGGGACACCCGGTCGCCCTGCTGGGCATCGGGGACGCGACGCTGAGCGACATCTGCCAGTCGGCGTCCGTGGACACTCCGCTGGGCAAGGTCACCTTCCGGCTCAGCGCGGGCGGCGACGCCGGGGAGGTGACGGCGAGCAGCCTCGTCATCGACGGCGAGGACCTCGTCGGCGACGCCCGCTTCGGGACCGCGCAGATCGGCCGCGACGCCTCGACCCTCGACCAAGTGCGGGACGTCAAGGGCGAACCGGGGAAGTTCGGCCTGCAGGCCGGGGACATCACCGTGGCCGGGGTGCGCTCGCACGCCTGGTCGGCGACCGGCGGCAACTTCCGCCTCAAGGGCCTGCGGCTCTCGGTCGGCCTGGACGGCAAGCAGTGCTTCTGAGGCCGGACGCCCGCGCCGCGTTCCGGTCCTGGCGGCGGACCCGGCCCTTCTGGGCCGGGCTGCTGCTGATGCTCGGCGGGACGGAACTGCTGGTGGTTCCGCTGTCGCCGCTGACCGTGCTGGTGAGCCTGGGGCTGGGCGGCCTGGCCGCGATCGGGATCGGGCTGGCGCTGATCGCCGCGGGCCAGTTCCTGTGGTGGCTGCCGTCGGCCCGGCACTACGTCAGCGTCAACGCGCTGATCCTGTCGGTGCTTTCGTTCGCCGCGACGAACCTCGGCGGCTTCCTGGTCGGCATGCTGCTGGGCATCGCGGGCAGCGCGATGGGCTTCGGCTGGACGCCGGCGGCTCCGCCGGAGGGCGCGCCCAGGGCCCTGGCGATCCTGCTGCCCGTCGTGCTCGTGGCCGCGCTGTTCCCGACCGGCACGGGCCGCGCCGAGGCCGCACCGCGGGCCGCCGTCCGGGCGGCCGCGGTACCGGCGTCCGTCACCACATCACGCTTCGCGCCGCACGGCTTCGCCTTCGCCGGCATCGAGCAAGTTCCCACGGCGGACGGCCCGGTGACGGCCATGGTCCTGACGATGGGCGCCGCCTCGCTGACCGACTACCGCATGACCACACGGGACAAGGAAAGCCCCGAATTCGCCCTGACCGCCGGGAAACTGGACCTCACCGGCCATGTGACGCTCTACCTCACGCGCTTCAGCGGCTGCCTGGAGGGCGTGCTGTGCGTGACGTTCTCCCCGGACGGGCTGCCGGTGCCGCCGGTGATCCCGCCGTTCGTCTTCATGACGCGGGTGGTGGCGGAGCAGGCGCTGGTGACGGCGGACGTGATCGTGGCGGACGGGCTGCGGCTGAGGGCGTGAGGGGTCCGGGGGCGAAGCCCGCGGAAAACCGACCCCCTACCCTGACCCCCATGACCGTCACGCTCGACCTGGCCTTCTTCCGCCGGTTCCTCGACCGCGCCACCCGCGTCATCACCGCCGAATCCACCCGCCTCACCGAGCTCGACGCCGCCATCGGCGACGCCGACCACGGCGTCAACCTCAAGCGCGGCTTCACCTCCGCCCTCCAGGCCCTCGCCGCCGAACCGCCGGCCACCCCCGGGGCCCTGCTCACCGCGGCCGGTGTGCACCTCACCAACACCGTCGGCGGCGCCTCCGGACCGCTCTACGGAACGGTGCTGCGCCGCATGGGCAAGGTCCTCGGCGAGGACCCCGTCGTCGCACCGGAGGCCCTCGGCCGGGCGCTGACCGCGGCCGTGGCCAGCGTGCGGCGGCTCGGGGACTCCGCGCCCGGCGACAAGACCATGGTCGACGCCCTGCAGCCGGCCGTCGACGCCTACACCGGGGCGCTGGACCGGGGCGCCGGCACCACGGCCGCCCTCGACGCCGCCGCCCGGGCGGCCCGCGACGGCGCCGAGGCGACCGTCCCCCTGCAGGCACGGCGCGGACGCGCCAGCTACCTGGGCGAGCGCAGCATCGGTCACCTGGACCCGGGCGCCGCCTCCTCAGCCCTGCTGCTCACCTCGCTGTACGAGGCCACGGACCCGGAGCTGTGCGCGGCGGAGGTCCCCGTCGCCGAGGAACAGCAGCCCGGGGAAGCGGAGCAGCCGCCCGCCGGGCGCGTCGGCACCGTCCTCGTCTCGCACAGCCGTGACGTGGCCGCCGCGACGGCCGCCCTCGCCCGGGCCCTGGTGGGCACGGGCGACCCGGCCCCGGTGGCGACGGCCGGCGGGCTGCCCGACGGCTCCGTCGGCACCAGCGCCGAGCTGGTCCGGCAGGCGGTGCGCACCGCCGACGAGGGCGCGGGCGTGGTGGCGGTGTGCGACATGGGCAGCGCGGTCCTCACCGTCAAGGCCCTGCTGGCCGAGAGCGGGATCGCGGCCGCGGGCGTGCGCATCGCGGACGCCCCCTTCGTCGAGGGCGCGGTGGCGGCCGTGGTCACCGCGTCGGCGGGCGGCGACCTCGCCGCCGTCCTCGCGGCGGCCGGCGACGCCCGCGCCTACCGCAAGATCTGACCGGTGGCCGGGGCGGACCGCCCGTGGAAGGCTGGGCGGGTCGGCCCGTCCCTGTTCCGCGGAGGTCTGCCCCGGTGCGCTCGCTGTCGCGCAGCCTGCCCTTCGCGCTGGTCCTGGCCTATCTCACCGCCGTCGTCTGGCTGGACCTGGCGACCCGTGCGGCCCTGCGGCTGGACGTCTACGCAGCCCTGGCACCGGTGCTGGCGGCGGTGCTGTGCACGTACCCCCAGACGCTGTTCGTGGGGGCAGTCGACTTCGTCCTGATGGTGACCCTCCACGGGGTGCTGCTGCCGCCCGAGGTGACCCTGGTCGACCGCATCGGGGCGGTCCTCGGCAACGTCCTCATGGTCGGCGCGGCCGTCGCCGTGTCCCGGCTGCGGCGGGACGAGGAGGCGCTGCTGGACCGCGTGCGGGCCACCGGCGAGGCAGCCCAACGGGCCCTGCTGCGGCCGCTTCCGCTGCGCACGCACGGCGTGCTGGTGGACGGCTTCTACGTGTCCTCGCAGCGGGAGGCGCTGATCGGGGGCGACATCTACGAGGTCGTCGACACCCCGTACGGCACCCGGGTGCTCATCGGCGACGTCCGCGGCAAGGGGCTGGGCACCCTGGGCGCGGGGGCCGCGGTGCTCACCGCCTTCCGGGAGGCGGCGTACCACCGGCAGGACCTGGTCAGCGGCGTGAAGGCGATGGAGCAGGGGCTCCAGCGCTACCACCGGTCGGCCGAGTACCAGGCGAGGTCGCAGCCGGACGCCCGCATCCGGCCGGAGGAGGTGCGGATGCGGGCGTCGGAGGAGTTCGTGACGGCCCTGGTCCTCGGCGCGGAGGAGCCCGCCCCGGCCGGGGCGGACGACCGGATCCACCTGGTGCTCGTCGACTGCGGGCACCTGGCCCCGTTCCTCCTCGGCCCGGACGGCGGCGTGCGCGAACTGGAGCCCGTGGACCCGGGCCTGCCGCTGGGGCTCGGGCACCTGGTGACGGCGCCCCGCACGGCCCAGCGCGTGACGCTGCCGCCGACGGCCCGGCTGCTGGCCTGCACCGACGGGGTGACCGAGGCGCGGGCGCCGGACGGCGCCTTCTACCCGCTCACCGAGCGGCTCGGCGCCTGGGCCGCCCTGCCGACCGCCGAACTCCTGGCCCGGCTGCGCGCCGACCTCGTCGCGCACACCGGCGGGCGGCTGCAGGACGACGTGGCCGTGCTGGTGATGGAACGCGCTTCGGCGGAGGTCAGAGCGTGAACAGTTCGAACGCCACGGCGGGGCGGCCGCCGAACCGCTCGGCGGCGCGGGCCATGCCGCTCTCCAGGAAGGACCGGCAGTAGCCCTCCGGTTCGTCCTCGGTCAGCGCCTCGATGTAGGTGCGGTGGCAGAGCAGGGACTGCACGGCGCGCTCCAGCCCCGCGCTCGCGTCGACCGCGTGGGTCGGCTGCGGGGAGCCCGCCACGGCCACGTAGCGCACCCCGTTCCACGGCTGGAGGCCCTGCTCGGCGAGGCCGGGGAAGATCCACCGGTTGCCGGCGTCGGCGACGGCGTCCAGTGCGGCCCGGCCGACGTTGCGGTGGTCGGGGGTGTTCCAGGAAGTGCCGCCCCAGGTGTCGTGGTGGTTGAGGGTGAGGACGAGGTCGGGGCGGTGGCGCCGGACGGCGGCGGCGAAGTCCCGGCGCAGCGCGGTGCCGTACTCGATGACCCCGTCGGGGTGGCCGAGGAACTCCACGCTCCGCACCCCGACCGCCGCGGCGCTCGCCCGCTGTTCGCGCTCGCGCAGCGGGGCGGCCTCGGCGGGGGCGAGGGTGTCGATGCCGGCCTCGCCGGAGGAGGCCAGCACGTAGGCGCACGAACGCCCGGCGTCGGTCCAGGTGGCGACGGCGGCGGAGGCCCCGTACTCGAGGTCGTCGGGGTGCGCGACGATCGCGAGGGCACGCTGCCAGTCGGTGGGCATCTCCTTCAGCTGCTCCGCCATGCCGCCCAGCGTATGCCGCATTTCTTCACGACGCCCGGGAACCGGCCGGGCGTTCCGTCCGACTACCTGATCCGGGCCCGCTCCGGCGGGCCCGTGTGTACGTGGAACCTGTCGAACCTGTCGAACCCTGGAGAGTTTTCTGATGCGCGCTCGTGCGTGGAGCGGTCTGGTGGCCGCGGTGGCCCTGTCGGCGACGGCCTGCGGCGGTGGCGGCGGCACGTCGGAGAAGAAGGACGACGCGGGCGCGTCCGCCGCAGCCGGATTCCCGGTGAGCGTGACCGACTGCATGGGTGCGGAGACCACGTTCGACGAAGCGCCGAAGCGCATCGTCACCAGCAACGCCTCCGGCCTGGAACTGCTGATGTGGCTGGGCGCGGGCGACAAGGCCGTCGGTACGGGCTTCCCGCCCGGCAACGGCGCCATGCCGCATCAGTACGAGGGGCAGGCGGCGAAGGTCCCGGTGCTCGGCAAGACCGTCATACCCAAGGAGAAGCTGCTGGGTTCGGGCGCGGACCTCTACCTCGACTCCTTCTCCTCCATGAAGAACATGGGGAAGATGGGCAACGCCCCGACCGCCGACGAGTTCAAGGCAGCGGGCATCAAGCACGTCTTCCTGAAGTCCTCGGCGTGCGCGGCCATGAACAAGTCCCCGCGCACCGACCTGTCGGGCGTCGAGTCCGACATCGAGGAGCTCGGCAAGGTCACCGGCACCTCGGCGCGCGCCGCCGAACTGGTCGCGTCCATGCGGAAGAAGACCGGCGCGGTGCAGGACGCGCTCAAGGACGTCCCGCAGGACAAGCGGCCCACGTACTTCCTCTTCGACTACGACGCCGGCACCAAGCAGCCGATGGCCGTCTGCAACCGGCAGGTCGCCAACGCCGTGATCACCCAGGCCGGCGCCCGCAACGTCTTCGACGGCTGCGACGGCGACTTCAAGCCCGTCGGCTGGGAGGACGTCGTCGCCAAGAACCCCGACTGGATCCAGCTGGCCGTGCGCAACCGCGGCAGCGAGGGGGCCAACAAGAAGGCCTTCGACGAGGCCGCCGAGTTCCTGAAGTCCTTCCCGGCCACCAAGGGCCTCAAGGCCGTGCAGGAGGGGCACTTCCTGCGCATCGGGTCCGAGCGCACCACCATCGGCGGGGTGCGCAGCGCGGACACCGTCCAGGAGATCGCGCACACCCTGTACCCGGAAAAGGTCAAGTAGTTGGCGGCCGTGGCCCCGGCCGCCGCGGAGGGGCGCGAGCGGGGGGCGGGGGTACGGGCCGGCTGGGTCGGCGTCGCGCTCGGCGCCGTCCTGCTGGCGGCGCTGACCGCCTCGGTGTGCCTGGGCTCCACCCGGGTACCGCCCGGCGAGGTGTGGTCGGCCGTGGAGCGCGGCCTGACCGGGCAGGCCCCGGCGCCGGGCACGCAGGACCTCATCGTGTGGCGGCTGCGGGTGCCGCGCGCCCTGCTGGCGGCCGTGGTGGGCGCGGGCCTCGGCCTGGTCGGCACGGCCGTCCAGGCCCTGGTCCGCAACCCGCTCGCGGACCCGTACCTGTTGGGCATCTCCAGCGGCGCGTCGCTGGGCGCCGTCTCGGCGATCGTGCTGGGGGCGGGCGCGGGCGGCGCGCTCGGACTGGGCCTGTCCTCGGCCGCGTTCGCCGGGGCGCTCGCCTCCTTCGCGCTGGTGTGGGCGTTCGCCCGGCGCGGAGGCGGCTTCCGGCCGCTGCGGCTGGTGCTCGCAGGGGTGGGGATCGGGCAGTTCCTGTCCGGTTTCACCCACTACCTGGTGCTCCAGGCCGGCGACGAACAGCAGACGCACGGCGTGCTGTTCTGGCTGATGGGCTCCCTCGGCGGGGCCCAGTGGGCGACGCTCGCCGCCCCGACGGCGGCCGTCCTGCTGGGACTTGCCGCCCTGCTGGCCCGCGCCCGGGCGCTCAACGCCCTGCTGATGGGCGACGAGACGGCGGCCAGCCTCGGCGTGGACGTCACCCGGCTGCGCCGCGAACTCTTCGTCGTGACAAGCGTGCTGACGGGCGTGCTCGTCTCGGTCTCCGGGGCGATCGGCTTCGTGGGACTGATGGTCCCGCACGCCTGCCGGATGGTGGTGGGCGGCGACCACCGCCGGCTGCTCCCGGTCTCGGCCCTCTTCGGCGCCGTCCTGCTGACGGTCGTCGACCTGATCGCCCGGACCGCCCTGCCCGACCAGGAGCTGCCGGTGGGCGTGGTCACCGCGCTGATCGGCGCGCCGACGCTGCTGTATCTGCTGGACCGACGCCTGGAACGGGGCTGAGCGGCATGAGGATCTCCGTCGAAGACCTGGAAGTGGCCCTGTCCGGCCGGACGGTGGTCTCGGGTGTGCACATCGTCGCCGAGGAGGGCGAGATCGCCGGCCTCATCGGCCCCAACGGCAGCGGCAAGTCGACGGTCCTGCGCACCGTCTACCGCCATCTGCGCCCGCAGGCCGGCCGGGTGCTGGTGGGCGGCACGGACGTACGCACCCTGACGGCCGTCGAGTCCGCCCGCCGGGTGGCGGCGCTGCCGCAGGAGCGCGGAACCGACTTCGAACTGTCGGTCCACGAGGTCGTGGCCATGGGCCGCATCCCCTACAAGCGCGCCTTCTCCGGCGAGGACCGCACCGACACCGACACGGTGGCGACCGCCCTGGCCCGGGTCGGCATGAGCGGCGCCGGCCGCCGCCGCTTCTCGGCCCTGTCCGGCGGCGAACGCCAACGCGTCCTGCTGGCCCGGGCCCTGGCCCAGGACCCGCAGGTCCTGGTCCTGGACGAGCCGACGAACCACCTGGACGTGCGCCACCAGGTGGAGCTCCTGACCCTGCTCCGGGAGCAGCGCCGCACGACGCTGCTCGCCCTGCACGACCTCAACGCGGCGGCGTCGGTGTGCGACCGGCTGCACGTGCTGCACGGGGGCGCGGTGGTGGCGTCGGGGACGCCGCGGGACGTCCTGACGGCGGAACTCCTGGCGGAGGTGTTCGGGGTGCGGGCGGCGGTGGTGGAACACCCGTTGACGGGGGATCCGTTGATCGCGTTCGACCACCGGGCGGCGGTGGCGGCGGGGGTGTGAGGGGGGCCGGGGCCCCCGCCCTCCTACCCCACCACGTAATGGCTGGGCCGCCCGTCCCGCCACACCAGCCGGCCGGCCTCCTCGGCATCGACCCGCCGCATCAGCCGGGCCGCAGGCCCGAGCACCACCGTCGAATGCCACGGAGTGGCCCACACATCGGCGCACTCCAGCAACCGGATCCCGAACTTCCCCGCCCCCATCGGCTGCGGATGGATCGACAGCCGCACCGACCGCGGAAAGTGGTCGGCGATCAGATCGCCCCACGCCCGGCTCCGGGCGATCACCTCGTACGCCCGCGCCCTGCACTCGCGCTGCAGCGCGGACCGGCTGCCCGCGTATCCCGCGGGCGTGTCCTCGACCAGGAAGCGCGTGATGCCGCGGTACAGCCGCGCGGTCTCCTCGTCCGTCCGCGTCTGCGCCCGCAGTTCGTCCAGCGAGGGCGCGTACGCCTCCGTCACCAGGCGGCGCTTCTCCTCGTGCGGCAGGTCCCCGTGGACCTGCCGGAGGTCGAAGGTCTCCAGGTGCTGCAGCCCCTCCCGCCGGATCAGGGCGCGCAGTTCGTCCCCGTAGGCGTCGATGTCCGCGTCGGACACCTTGATCTGGTCCGCGAAGATGTGCCCGTCCGAGCAGACGACCATCCGCGCCCCGGGCGCGTAGAGCTCGCCGATCCGTGCGCAGAGCCCGTCCAGGAAGGTGAGCGAGAGCCGCTCGCCCTCGTCCGGAAGGCGGCCGAGGACCTTCTCGGGGTTGGGGGACTTGCACGGGAAGCCGGGGAGGGTGAACAGCACGGGCTCGCCGCGTTCGGTGAACGCGCGTATCTGATCGAGCTGTTCCGGGTGGTCCTGCGGATCGGAGGACGCCGGGCCGGCGGTCCGGTGGTACGGCAGGAGCAGGCCGAGAATCGCGGCCTCGACGGAGGTCATGCCGGGGTCACCCACGCGAGCGGGGGCACACGCCCCCGAAGGTCACGGGCAGCGCGGCGGTGCCCCGGCCGAGGACGGCCGGGATCCAGGACAGCTTCTCCTCCGGAACGGCGAGCCGCATCCCCGGCAGCCGCCGGATCAAGGTGCCGAGGGCGACCTGGAGTTCGATGCGGGCGAGGGCCGCGCCGGGGCAGAAGTGGATGCCGTGCCCGAAGCCGAGGTGCGGCCCCTGCTGCCGGTCGAGGTCGAGCGTGTCGGGGTCGGGGAAGCGTTCGGGGTCGCGGTTGGCGGCGCAGAGGGAGACGATCACCGAGTCCCCGGCGGGCACCCGCGTGCCGTGCAGTTCGGCGTCCTCGGCGAGGAAGCGCCAGGTGGTGAGCTCGAACGCGCTGTCCAGACGCATCAGTTCCTCGACGGCGGCCGACATCAGCTCCGGCTCGGCGCGCAGCCGTTCCATGGCCTCCGGGTGGCGGAACAGCGACACGAGCGCGGTGGTGATCTGGTTGGTGACGGGCTCCTGCCCGGCCACCAGCAGCTGGAAGATCATGGAGTCCAGCTCCTCCTGCGACAGTTCGCCCGCGTCGCGCGCGGCGACCAGCCGGCCGAGCAGGCCGTCGCCGGGGTGTTCGCGCCGGTCGGCCACCACGTCGGCGATATAGCCCTGGAGCCCGCGCAGCAGCTCCTCGTAGGCGGGGCGCCGGGGGTCCTCCGGGCCGACGGGCGCGACGACGCCGCCCCATTCGCGGCGGAACCGGGCGGCGAGGTGCGGGGGCAGCCCGATGGTCTCGGCGAGGACCTGGAAGGGGTACCGGGCGGCGAAGCACTGCACCAGGTCGACGGCGTCGGCACCGGCCGGCATCGCGTCCACGAGCGCATCCGCCATCTCCTGGAAGCGCGGCCGCAGTTCCTCGACGCGGCGCGGCGCGAAGGCGTCGGTGATCAGCCGGCGCATGGCGGTGTGCTTCGGCGGGTCCTGGTGCAGGAGGTGCACCTGGAGCTGGGAGTGCTGCGGCTCGGGCATGATCGAGGCGCGGGCGCGCCACCGGTCGTTGCCGCGCGCGTGGTTCTTGCCGAGCCGGGGATCGGCGAGGGTGCTCTGGGCGGCTGCGTGGCCGGTGACCAGCCAGGCGGTGACGCCGCTGGGGAACAGCACCCGGTGGATCGGCCCCTCCTCGCGCAGCCGCGCGTACAGCGGGTAGGGATCGCGCTTGTACGCGGAACCGGAAAGGTGCACGGGTTCGGACGGCGGCACGGCGGGGGTCTCCTCAGGAAGTCGTGGACCCCTGAGAAGTCGTACGGACGGGGGTTCGAGTTCCCGGAGGGTTGCAGGAGGTTCCCGGGCGGCTTCCGGAACGCCCTCCGATCTCCAGGTAGTCGGCCGGGCGGGGCCGTTGGTTCCCGGCCGCGAAAGGGACAATCCTCACGTGCCGTGCAACGGGCGCAAGGCCCGGATCGCGCGCCGGGCCGTGCCACGATGCCTCGATGACCGCACGTCACCCCCTCAGTCCGTACGCAGCACTGATCGGCTTCGCCCTGCTCCTGACCGCGCTCTTCGGCGTCGCGTACGCCGCCGGCTCCGCGGCCGGGCCCGTCTCCCCCGGCATGCACCGCACCGGCGGCGGCCCGGGTTCCGGATCCGGCGGCAGCGGCGGCGGGGGCATGGACGGCATGCCGGGGATGGGCCACTGATGACCAGCACCGCGACAACGTCCGCGGCCACCGAGACCGAGCTGATCGTCGGCGGCATGACCTGCGCCGCGTGCGTGGCCCGCGTCGAGAAGAAGCTCGGCCGCCTGGACGGCGTGAGCGCCACCGTCAACCTGGCCACGAGCCGCGCCCGCGTCAGCCACCCTGCGTCGGTGACGCCGGCCGAGCTGATGGCGGTGGTGGAGGGCGCGGGCTTCACGGCCGCGCTGCCCGAACCCGAGCGGCCCGTCGCACCCGACGACGACGGGCCCGGTGCCACGGCCCTCACCCGGCTGCTGCTCACGGCCCTGCTGTCCGTGCCGGTGCTCGTGCTGTCCATGGTTCCCGCGCTGCAGTTCCGCAACTGGCAGTGGCTGTGCTTCGCGCTGGCGACGCCGGTCGCGGCGTGGGGCGCGTGGCCGTTCCACGAGCGGGCGCTGCGCGGGCTGCGGCACTCGGCCGCGACGATGGACACGCTGGTCTCGCTGGGCGTGCTGGCCTCGTACTCCTGGTCGGCGTACGCCCTGTTCCTCGGCGGCGCCGGGAACCCGGACATGCGGATGCCGTTCACGCTGGTGCCCTCGATGGCGGGCGGTACGGCGGACGTGTACCTGGAGGCGGTGGTCGGCGTCCCGCTGTTCGTCCTGACCGGCCGGCTGCTGGAGGCCAGGGCCCGCCGCAGCACGGGCTCGGCGCTGCGGGCACTGGCCTCCCTCGCCGCCAAGGACGTGACCGTCCGGGCGGCGGACGGCACCGAACGCCGCGTCCCGATCGCCGAGTTGCGGGTCGGCGACCTCTTCGTCGTACGGCCCGGGGAGCGCGTGGCGACCGACGGCACGGTCGTCGCGGGCAGTTCGGCGCTGGACCTGTCCCTCGTCACGGGCGAGAGCGTCCCCGTGGAGGCCGCTCCGGGCGCGTCCGTGGTGGGCGGTGCGGTCAACTCCGGCGGGCTGCTGGAGGTACGGGCCGAAGCGGTCGGCGCGGACACCCAACTGGCCCGGATCGCCCGGCTGGTGGAGGACGCGCAGGCCGGCAAGGCGAAGGTGCAGCGGCTGGCGGACGCGGTCGCGGGCGTCTTCGTCCCGGCGGTCCTCGCCGTCGCCGTCACCGTCCTCGGCTTCTGGCTCGGCGCGGGCGCGTCCCCGCAGGCGGCGGTCACCGCGGCGGTCGCGGTCCTGGTGGTCGCCTGCCCGTGCGCCCTGGGCCTGGCCACCCCCACCGCCCTGCTGGCGGCGACCGGCCGCGGCGCGGGCCTGGGCATCCTGGTCCGCGGCCCGCAGGCCCTGGAGGGCCTGCGGCGCGTGGACACGGTCGTCCTGGACAAGACGGGCACGCTGACGACGGGCTCGATGACCGTGACGACGGTGACCCCCCGCCCCGACGGCCTCGGCACCGAGGAGGCGGTACGCCTCGCGGCGGCGGCCGAGTCGGGGTCGGAGCACCCGGTGGGGCGAGCGATCCACGCGCACGCGGGGGCCGAGGGGCTGCCGCGGGCAACGGACTTCACGGCGACGGCGGGCGTGGGCGTGAGCGCGACGGTGGAGGGGAGGCGGGTGGAGGTGAGGAGGCCGGAGACCATCGAGGCCGGAGACGGGGGCCGGGGCGAAGCCCCGGTGAATTCCCCCGACGCCAAGGGTCCGGCGGAATCACAACGGCAGCAACTACCCGAACGCCTCGCGGCAGCGCTCCGCACCGCCGAACAGGACGGCCACACGGCCGTCGTCGTCACAGTGAACGGCACCGCCGAAGCCGTCATCGCCCTCGGCGACACCGTACGGGCCGGCAGCTACCGCGCCGTCGACCACCTCAAGCGGCTCGGCCTGCGCCCCGTGCTGGCCACGGGCGACAGCGAGGCCGCGGCCCGCGCCGTCGCGGCCGAGCTCGGCATCACGGAGGTCCACGCGCGGGCCACCCCCGAGGACAAGGCCGAACTCGTGCACGCGCTGCGCGCGAAGGGCCACCGGGTCGCGGTCATCGGCGACGGCGTCAACGACACCGCCGCCCTCGCGGGCGCCGACCTCGGCATCGCGATGGGCGGCGGCACGGACGCGGCCATCGGCGCCGCCGACGTCACCCTCGTCCGCGAGGACATGGGCGTCCTGGCGGACGCGGTGCGCCTGGCCCGCCGCACCTCGGTGACCGTACGGGCCAACCTGGCCTGGGCGTTCGGCTACAACCTGGTGACCGTGCCGCTCGCCGCGGTCGGCCTGCTGAGCCCGATGGTCGCCGCGGCCGCGATGTCGGTCAGCTCCCTGCTGGTGGTCGGCAACAGCCTGCGGCTGCGCACGTGGCAGCCGGTGCCGGCCCGTTCGGGACGGTCCCGGCGTCCCATGGTGAAGGACTCGTGATGGTGATCAAGGACTCGCTCATCCGCACCGCCCGCGCGGCCCTCGTGCCCGTCGCCGCGTGCGCGGTCGCCCTCGGCGGGCTGACCGCCTGGACGGCCTCCGGCGCAGCGGGCCGCCCGACCTCGGTGACGGTCGAGGACGCGCGCGTCCTGGTCCCGTTCGGCACGGACGACACCGCGGCCTTCTTCCGGCTGCGCAACGCCGGGGACATCGACGACGAGCTCGTCGGCATCGACGTCCCCTCGGCCCGCGGCGCGATGCTCAGCCGCACGGTCGTGAAGAACGGCGCCGGAACGATGCAGATGGTGCGCTCCGCGACGGTCCCGGCGAACGGCACACTGGAGATGTCCCCGCACGAGCTGGACGTGATGGTGTCCGGGCCGCCGAGCCTGCGCGTCGGCGACCGCCTCCCGTTCGTCCTGCGCTTTCGCGAGAGCGGCGAGGTGCGGGCCGAGGCGGTGGTCGTCCGGCCGGGAAACTGACCCGGCACCTGCGCAAGGGGGCCACGGGCGACAGCGCCCGTGGCCCCCTTCGTACGCGTCGCCGCCTACCCCGCCATGGCCGGTACGCGCACCGGCACATCGCGTTCGGCCGTCTCCAGCTGGCCGATCAGCGACTCGCGGGCCCGCGCGACGCGGGAGCGCACGGTGCCGACCGGGCAGCCCGCGACCACCGCGGCCTCGGCGTACGGCAGTCCGAGCAGCTGGGTCAGGACGAACGCCTCACGGCGCTCGTAGGGCAGCCGGTCGAGCAGCTGCGAGAGGGCCACGCCCTCGTCGAAGCCCGGCAGCCCGGCGGACTGCACCCGCTCGGCGGCCGACAGCCAGTCGTCGGTGTCGGACAGCCGCGGCCGCGCCGCCTGGAAGCGCAGCCGGTCCACGACCGTGCGGCGGGCGATGGACAGCAGCCAGGTGCGGGCGGAGGAGCGGCCCTCGAAACGGGCCAGCGAGCGCAGGGCCCGCAGGTACGTCTCCTGCACGAGGTCGTCCGCGCCCTGCGGATCGTTGCTCAGCCGGGCCACGTACCGCCGCACGTCGCTCTGCGTCGCGCGGATGAAGCGCTCCACGGAATCGGCGTCGCCGCTGCGGGCGGCGAGCGCCCAGGCGGTCACCGTCTCGTCGTCACGCACGGCGGCCTCCTGCGACGATGGCCGGGTGCACTGCAGTGAGGCCCGTACCGCCATATCCGCCCGCATCGACCGCGAGGAGCTGCCGCCGGGAACGACCGGCGCGGCGCTCGACGCGCACCTGCGCGGGTGCGCCGAGTGCCGCCGCTGGGGCGAACGGGCGCTGCGGCTCAAGGTGCTGGCCAGGCGGCTGGACATCGGCTGACGGGTGGACATCGGCTGACAGGGTTGTTCGGGCAGGGGTCATCGCCCCGGGTCCTTCCTGGATTCCGGGCGCCCGGTGGTGTGGAGCGGGCAGCCCGGTGACGTGTTCGGCCGGGTGGGTCGCCGTCAGCGGTCAGCAGAAGGCGACACGGGCGGCCGGCGGACCACGCGTGGCGATGACATGGGCGTACAGCAGCCGGCGCAGCCGCTGTGCGGCACGCGACCGGTCGGCGCGGATGCGCGGCGGGCCGGAGCGGGCCGGTACGTCCTGGAAGAGGAGGAGCAGCGGGGCGCACAGCCGTGCGCCGATGGTGCGGCCGAGGCGGAAGGCGGCCTGCTCGCCGCCGGAGAGCCAGATGCCGCAGACGACGGCGACCAGGACGTGCGCGGACCACATGCCGAGGGCGCCGTGGCCGGCGCCCATGGACATGTGGTCCATGCCCATGTGGCTCATGCCCATGTGATCCATGGGCATGGGCGCCGGGGGAAGGCCGCCGCAGGTGAGGTGCTCCGTGACCGGAGCGGGCATGGACGGGCCCGTCGCCGGCCTCTGCGCGACGCTCTGCGCAACGGTGAAGAAGGAGTGCAGACCAGTCTGCGCGCCCACCGTGGCGAGCGTGATGAGCAGCGGCCCGCGTTCGCGCCCCGCCAGGAACCAGGCACAGCTGCCCGTTCCGGTCAGTGCGACGGCGACGGCCCACCACGGGACCGTGGTCCCGGACATGACGGCGTGGCCCAGGGCGGCGAGCAGCACGCAGACCGCTGCGAACACGGCGGCTCGCAACGCTCGCGGCACTTGTCCCGCCTGCTGCCCACTTTTCATGACCCGCACATCGTTGCACCCGCTCCGGGCGGAGCGACGGCGGGGTGCGTACTGCACCCGGGTGCATGGCCCCGCCCCGTACCGTCCGCCCGGCGGTACGGGGCGGCGGGCCACCGGCTCGGGGGGATGGACCGGGGCCCGGTCCCGTCGCGCCAAGTGGGACTCGCAAGGGAGAGTCTTCCGCGCGGCGGGCCGCGCCGGGAACGTGTGCGAGGGGGTGTGCGCGGGCGAAACGCACACACCCCGTGTGAAGGAAGGGATTCCGCTTCGCCGCTACACCGCGCCCCGCTGGAACCGTCGCGGCAGCCAGGCCGCACTGTCCTTGTCCCCGAACCGGCTCCCGATCGCCCCCTTGATCACGGAGAGGGCGGCGGGAATCGCGGCGATGGCGGCGGCCTTGATGGCGGAGACGCTGACGAGGTTCGATCCGTCGGCGATGAGCAGGCCGAGGAACGTGGTGACGTAGGCGGCGAGGGTCCGTTCGGCTATGTCGGCGAGCACCTTGGAGAACATGGTGGAGGACGTGTTGGAGGACATGCTTCTATCCGTTCCTGGGGTCCGGGGAGTTCCGGAGCGGGGTCGGGGGGTACGAGTGGGCAGGGCCGCGCGGAGTGGTGCAGTGCCGTCGCGCGTGGTCTCGTGTGACGTGCTCACTGCAATCCCCTGCCTGTCCCGGGTGTACCCCGTACGGCCCCGTCCCGCACCGGTCCCGCACCACGACCTTCGAGGAGGTTCCTCGTGGCCAGCACCCATGCGGAGTTGGTGGCCGCGTCCTGGCGGCGCTCGGCGGCCGCCCTGCCGGCTCCCGAATTCCTGGCCCCCGTCGAACTGTCCGGCCCCGAGCTGGAGGGCTACCGCCGGGCGCATCCCCTGGCCCGGGCGATGCCGCTCTTCCGCGAGCTGCTCGGCTCCCTGGCCGACGACGGGACGCACCTGCTGGCGGTCTGCGACGCGGCGGGCCGCATGCTGTGGGTCGAGGGCCACCCCGGGCTGCGCGGCCGGGCCGAGCGCATGAACTTCGTCGCGGGCGCCCGCTGGGACGAGCGGCACGCCGGCACCAACGCGCCGGGCACCGCCCTCGCCCTGGGCCACGCGGTGCAGATCGTCGCCGCCGAGCACTACAACCGGCTGGTGCAGCCGTGGACGTGCGCCGCCGCGCCCGTCCACGACCCGCACACCGGACGGCTGCTGGGCGCCGTCGACATCACCGGCGGCGACCGGCTCGCCGCCCCGCACTGCCTGGCCCTGGTCCGCGCGACGGCCCGCGCGGCCGAGGCCCAGCTGGCCGCCGACCGCGGCGGCGCGGCCGGCGGCTGGTCGCTGTCGGCGCTCGGCAGGGACGAGGCGCTACTGGCCGGGGCGGGCCGCCGGTTACGGCTGGGCCGCCGGCACAGCGAGATCCTGGTGCTGCTGGCGGCCCACCCCGAGGGCCTCACCGGTGACGGCCTGGCGGCCGGACTCTACGGCTGCGAACGCGCGGTGCCGCCGGTGACGCTGCGCGCCGAACTCTCCCGGCTGCGGCGCCTGGTGGGCCCGCTGCTGGGCTCGCGCCCGTACCGCCTGTCCGCCCCGGTGGAAACGGACGCGTCCCGCGTGGAACGTCATCTCGCAACCGGCGACCTCCGCACGGCACTCGACCACTACGACGGCCCGCTCCTCCCCCTGTCCGAGGCGCCGGGCGTGAGCAGGCTGCGCCGCCTGCTGGAGGACCGGCTGCGGCGCGCGGTCCTGGGCAGCGGGGACGCGGGCGCGCTGCAGTCGTGGGCGGACAGCCCCTGGGGCGAGGACGACCTGGAGGTGTGGGAGCGGCTGCTGGCCGCGCTCCCGGAGAGCGCGGCGCACCGCCGCTCGGTCGCGGTACGGGCGCGCCTGCTGCGGGCAACGTTCGCGCAACCTGTCCGGCGCTAGCGTCCTGGGCGCACAGTCGACCGGCAACCGCCAACCGGAGGGCGTCCCATGACCCGCTATGCGAGCCCCGGCTCCCCTGACGCGATCGTCTCGTACCGCTCGCGCTACGACCACTGGATCGGCGGCGCGTACGTACCGCCCAAGCAGGGACGGTACTTCGAGAACCCGACCCCGGTGAACGGGCAGCCGTTCACCGAGATCGCCCGCGGCACGGCGGAGGACGTCGAGGCCGCCCTGGACGCCGCCCACGCCGCGGCCCCCGGCTGGGCCCGCACCTCCCCGGCCGAACGGGCCGCGGTGCTGAGCCGCATCGCCGACCGCATGGAACAGAACCTGGAGCTGCTCGCGGTAGCCGAGTCCTGGGAGAACGGCAAGCCCGTCCGCGAGGCCCTCGCCGCCGACATCCCGCTCGCCGTCGACCACTTCCGCTACTTCGCGGGCGCGATACGGGCCCAGGAGGGCACCCTGTCCGAGCTGGACGAGGACACGGTCGCGTACCACTTCCACGAGCCGCTGGGCGTGGTGGCCCAGATCATCCCGTGGAACTTCCCGATCCTGATGGCGACGTGGAAACTGGCCCCGGCCCTGGCGGCCGGCAACGCGGTGGTCCTCAAGCCGGCGGAACAGACCCCCGCATCGATCCACGTCTGGCTGGACCTGGTCGCGGACCTCCTGCCGCCCGGCGTGGTGAACATCGTCAACGGCTTCGGCGTGGAAGCGGGCAAACCGCTGGCCTCCAGCCCGCGCGTAGCCAAGATCGCCTTCACCGGCGAGACCACGACGGGCCGCCTGATCATGCAGTACGCCTCGGAGAACCTGAAGCCCGTCACCCTCGAACTCGGCGGCAAGAGCCCGAACATCTTCTTCGACGACGTCTCGGCCGCCGACGACGACTTCCTCGACAAGGCCCTCGAGGGCTTCACCATGTTCGCCCTCAACCAGGGCGAGGTGTGCACCTGCCCCTCCCGCGCCCTGATCCAGCGCGGCCACTACGCCTCGTTCATGGAGGCGGCCATCAGCCGCACCGAGGCCATCGTCCCCGGCCACCCCCTCGACACCGCCACGATGATCGGCGCCCAGGCCTCCAACGACCAGCTGGAGAAGGTCCTCTCCTACCTCGACATCGGCAAACAGGAGGGCGCCCGCATCCTCACCGGCGGCACCCGCGCCGACCTCGGCGGCGAACTCAAGGGCGGCTACTACGTCCAGCCCACGATCTTCGAGGGCACCAACCGCATGCGCATCTTCCAGGAGGAGATCTTCGGCCCGGTCGTGGCCGTCACGTCCTTCACCGACTTCGACGACGCGATCACCACCGCCAACGACACCCTCTACGGCCTCGGCGCCGGCGTCTGGACCCGCAACGGCACCACGGCCTACCGCGCAGGCCGCGCCATCCAGGCGGGGCGCGTGTGGACCAACTGCTTCCACGCATATCCGGCTCACGCCGCGTTCGGCGGGTACAAGCAGTCGGGGATCGGGAGGGAGGGGCACAAGATGATGCTGGATCACTATCAGCAGACGAAGAACCTCCTCGTCTCGTACTCGGCGAAGAAGCTCGGCTTCTTCTAGGGAAGTTGAAAGGTCATTCGAGCCCGTCCCCAGGCATCCGGACGCCGCCCTCCCGTCAACCCCTAGGGAAATCAGACCGGTTCGCCCTCCTCTCGGACGATCCGCCGGACGGAGTGCGGCTCTAGCGTGTGGGAGCCGCACGAATGCCGGAGCGAGGGAGACGGACTCGGATGACACGACAGGTGAGCCACGACGACGGGCTGGGCCGACGCCAACTCCTGGCGAGAGCCGGTGCGGTAGCGGTCGGTGGGGCGGCGGCCGGGCTGGCTGGGTCCGCCGGAGGAGCCATGGCGCTGGAGCCGGATCCTTCGGCATCGCCGGCCCTCGGGCCGGTGACCGTACGGCCCGGCGACCGCCGCTACGAGAGTCTCCTGCGCGGCAACAACTTCCGCTTCGCCGGTCACCCCGACGAGATCCGTGTCTGCGGCTCGACGGAGCAGGTCGTCCGCGCGGTGCAGGACGCCGTCCGGTCCGGGCGCCGTATCGCTGCCCGCAGCGGCGGGCACTGCTTCGAGAATTTCACCGCCGACCCGGCCCTGCGGATGCTGCTCGACCTCTCGCCCATGGATGCGGTCGGTTACGACCCCCGGCACCGCGCCTTCTCCGTCCAGCCGGGTGCCACCCTCGGCCACGTCTACCGCACCCTGTTCAAGGGCTGGGGCGTGACGATCCCGGCCGGCGGGTGCCCGGAGGTGGGTGCGGGCGGCCACTTCGCGGGCGGCGGCTACGGGCCTCTCTCGCGCCGCTACGGCTCCGTGGTCGACCATCTCCACGGCGTCGAGGTCGTGGTCGTCGACCGCGACGGCACCGCCCGCGTCGTCGCCACCCGCGAGCCCGACGACCCCCACCGCGACCTCTGGTGGGCCCATACCGGCGGAGGCGGCGGCAACTTCGGGATCGTCACCCGCTACTGGCTCCGTTCACCGGGCACCTCCGGTACGGACCCGTCCCTGCTGCTGCCGCCCGCGCCGCAGCAGATGCGGGAGTGCGTGGTGAGCTGGGCCTGGGACGAACGGATGACCGAAAAGGCCTTCACCGCGATCCTGCGCAACTTCGGCACCTGGCTCGAGCACCACAGCGCGCCGGGCTCGCCGCACACCGGTCTCTACCCGATCCTCCTGCCCATGCACCGCAGCACCGGCTTCTTCTCCATGGTCGTGCAGATGGAGGCCGCCCTCCCCGACGCGGAACGCCTCCTCACGGACTTCGTCTCCGCCGTGACCACGGGCACCGGAGTCGAGCCCACCTCCGACAGCCGCCGCACGATTCCCTGGCTCCACGCCCTGACCTGGCCCGGCACCGGTGAACCGGGGAACGTCTTCAGCCGCCGCTACAAGATCAAGGCGGCTTATCTCCGCCGCTCCTTCACCGACCGCCAACTGGCCGCCGTCCACCGCCGTCTGACCGACTCCGCACACATTCCCGGCGGCATGCTCATCGTCGGCTACGGCGGCCAGGTCGGGGCGGTACGGCCGGACGCCACAGCCGTCGCCCAGCGCGACTCCGTCATGAAGGCCGTCTTCCAGTCCATCTGGACCGACGCGTCCGAGGACGCCGCGAACCTCGCCTGGGTCCGCGCCCTCTACCGCGACGTCTACGCGGACACGGGCGGCGTCCCGGTCCCGGACGACGCCGTCAGCGACGGCTCGTACATCAACTACCCGGACACCGACCTGGCAGACCCGGCCTGGAACACGTCGGACGTGCCCTGGCACGCCCTCTACTACAAGGGCAACTACGCCAAGCTGCGTCAGGTGAAGGCTCATTGGGACCCCCGGAACGTGTTCCGGCACGCCCTGTCGATCAAGCCGGCTGTGTGAGCCCTCACCCGCCCCCTCCAATCCATGGCGTCGTCAACGGCCAGGGCTGCCCCGCCGCTACGCCGCCGCCACCGCGCCCACCGCCTCCAGCACGGCGTCCATCTGCCCCGGCCTCTCGACGTGCGCCACCGGCACCCGCGAGCGCAGATACCGGTTGAACTGCGAGGGGCCCAGCACCACGGCCAGCCCGGGCTCGTGCGTCATCAGTCCGTCGAGCATCTTCGGGACGCTCACGCCGGTCGTGGTGATCCGCAGGAAGAGGTCCCGAATGTCGTCGGCCGTCGTGAGCGTGCGCGTCTCCAGGCAGGAGCAGACGGGGATCTTCGGATCGGCGAAATCCATACCTGCGATCTCGGCCGCCATCGCATCGCTGATGTGCTGCTGGATCGGCGAATGCGTCGCGGGCAGTTCCGGTGAGATCTTGGCGACCTGGTGTCCGGGCGGCAACGACTCGGCGAGCCGGTCCAGTTGGTCCAGGTATCCCGAGAACATGACGCATCTCATCGTGCCGTCACCCACGGGCCCGAGGTCGACCCCGCGGTGCGAGCCGCCGACCCGTTCCGGTGCGTAGGCATCGCCGTCCGGGTTCTCCCCGACCGGGATCCCGACGAAGGCCACGCCCTGCGCTCTGCTCGCGGCCTCTCCCCCGGGTCTCAGCGGCTCGTCCCACGATCGCGCGAACAGCGTGAATAGGGCCTCGCGGCTCACGGCCCCCGCGATGCAGGCGGCGACCTGCGCCCCCAGGCTGAGCCCGCCCGTCACCGAGGGGCGCGCCCCGTGCTCGGTCAGCACGTCGTACACGGCGAGCGCCTGCGCCGCCTGCTGAATGGCTTTCACCCGGCGGGAGGGCGCGCCTAACGGCGGCTCGCTGCGGCCCAGCAGCTGGTCCGGGTCGTATCCGGTCCACTCCTCGACCTGGCGGTACGTGGTGCGGGCAACGGTGTACTGCTCGTACATCGGGCCGGCGGACGACCCCTCGTTGTGCATTCCGCCGAAAACATAAGCAATCGTCATGTGGATGTAGCGTGCCAGTAGTTGATCACGCAGCGACAGATCGTCTTCGGCCATGGTCGGTGACCGGCAGAAGGGCTAGTTATCGTCGTCCGATAAGGGTTTCTGCGGGCAAGGCCCGGGGCATTCGCCGATCCAGGCCTTCGGTGTTTTCCGAACGAGCAGCTAGCCAGGGGTGTTTCGGATTGTCGATCCGTGTGCCGGTCGTGGACGACGACGCCTTGGTGCGTGCGCAGCAGACGAAGGAGAACGGGACGCCGTACTTCTGGTGCGCGGTCGTCTCGTCGGTCGTCGTCGCGACCGTGCTCCACGGGCAGTTGTCCGGCTCGCGCGAGGTGGTGGCGGACGTGGTGGCGGCCCTCGTCATCGGGTTGGCGGCCCGCCTGGCACAGCGCCGGGCGGTTCTCCGCCGGACGTCCCGTCGCCACAAGGAGGAACGGGACGACCCAGGCGCGCCCTGAATCGTCGCTCGGCTTCGCCCGACCGGGCCCCGCCCCCTCCGGGGCGAGGGCCCGGCCGGACCCGTTCAGGAACCGTCCGCCGCCGGCACGGAGTTGTCGGCCGGCACCGCCGCGGAAGCCTGCTCCGCGGCGGCCGGCCTGCTGCTCCGGTTGAAGACGATGATCGAGATCACGATGACCGTGAACCCGACGATCTCCGACACCGTCGGGCGCTGGCCCAGTACGGGCCAGGCGATCAGACCCGCGGCGATCGGTACGCCGTAGAAGTACGACGCGACCCGGTCCGCGCTCTCCGAACGCATCAGGATGAACAGCAGGCTGAGCGCACCGATCGACACCCCGACCGACATCCACAGTTCGGACAGCAGAAATTGCGGCGTCCACCGGATGACGCCCTTTTCGAAGATCAGCGCGCCGACGAGCATGACGACGGCCGACGAGCCGGACTGGACGAATCCGTTGACAAGCGGGTGTGCGCCGGGGCTCTTCATCTGGAAGTAGAACTGCCCGGTGGACAGCCCCAGCAGGCCGAGGAAGCCGAAGGCGATATTGGTCGGGGTGAGCCCGGACGACGACTCCAGGCCCCGGTAGACCGTGATGGCGACGCCGACCACTCCGCCGATCAGGGCCAGTACCGACAGCAGCCGGACCTTTCTCGCGGTCACGACGGAGACCATCAGCCATACCAGAATGGGCTGCAGCGCGATGATCAGTGCCGAGACCGCGGGGGTCATACCGTGGTAGAGCGCGTAGAACACGCCGACGGAGAAGATGCCCTGCAGCAGGATGCCGCTGATGACGAGGTGGACATAGCCGGAGCGCGGCCACTTGACCCGCAAGCACATGACGAGGGCGAACAGGATGACTGCGGTCGCGCCGAACCGGATCGCCAGATAGTAGAGAGGTTCCGCATAGGGCAGGCCGTACCGGCCGCCCACGAATCCCGATCCGTAGATGGTGACGAACACCAGCACGATCAGCGAAACCTTGAGGTTCTTGTTCCCGAGGTTCTTGTTCCCGATATTGTTCCCGCCGGCCACTAGCGCACGCCGACCTTGGCATGGTGCTGAGCGCCGGCGAGCCGGCCCGCCAACTCGTATTCGTTGACCAGGGAGATGATCTCGTTCTTCAGCACCGCGACGGCCTTCGGGAAATCGGCCTCGTCCACGGCGAGCCGCGTGTTGGGCGCAGTCGACCGGGACGCCTTCTCCAGCATGCCGATTCCGTACACCCGGGACAGGATGCGGCCCAGAATCACGGTCTTGTCCTGGGACGGCGCGTCGATGAGGTGGCTGAGGTTGATGTCGGTGATGTGGAAGAACGCGTCCTCCAGGTAGCCGAACCGGCCGATGAACTCGAGCGGCGAACGGAGCCCGGACTGCCGGAACTCGCGCAGGAAGAGGTTGGCCAGGTGCTGGCACAGCAGGTCGTTCGTCCCGTCGAAGACGGTGTAGACGCGGGCGTCGAGGAGGGCGTAGGCGGCGATGTTGTCCGGCGCGTCCGTGCGGTATCCCTCGCCGCCGCACAACTGCTGGTAGTCGATGGCCGATTCCAGCATGAGCTCGGAGGCCAGCACCTTGGTCGCCAGCGAGGCGAACATGCTGTGCTCCAGGTCCGTGTAGTAATCCTCCGCCAGCATCAGCTGCCGGTACAGCGCATTGCACACGACGTAGTTCTGCCGGATGCGGTCGACCTTGTACCGCACGTAGTCGATGTCGTGCAGCGTGCCGTCGCCTATCGCCCTCGTGCTGACGTGACGCAGCGCCTCCGTGCTCAGCCGACGCAGGAATCCGCTGCCCATGGCGGCCTTGCTGAACCGGGACCCGCACAGGATCTCGGCGGCGTCGCCCAGGCTCTCCCGGGTCTTGGTGAGCCGGTAGTGGCGGGGCACGCGCAGGTCGAGGGTGTTCAGTCCGTATCCGAGGTTCTTCAGCCCCAGGCTGTCGTAGACCTCGGTGGTCACGAACCCGCCGTCCGACCGCTTGTGCGCGAAGTAGGCGAACTCCTTGCGCTCCGGGTGCTTGGCGCAGACGATCCACCAGTCCGCCTGCTCGCTGAACGCCTGCCAGTGTTTGATGCCGGTGACCCGGTACACGTCACCGTCGTCGTGGTAAGTGGTCTGCATACGCGCGAGGTTCGAGCCGCTGCTCGGCTCGGTGAAGGCGAGACCGCCGATGACGGGATTGTGGAGGAAGTCGTCGAAGACCTCCTTCTTCAGCACGTCGTCACCGCCGGACGCCACGTTGCGGAGGAAGAGGACGGTCACGATCATGGTGTACATGCCCATCGGCAGATTGCGCTCGGACATGATCTCGATGATCTCGCACATCTCCCGGTGGCTCTCCCGGCCGCCGTACTCGCGGGGGATGGCCGGCAGGTAGAGGCCCAGGTCGACCAGCTTCTGCAGGCTCTCCTTGGAGAGCGGCTCCTGCGGCAGCCGGGCACTGTCGAACTCGTCGATATTACGCCGGAAGTTGTCGAGGAACTCGGGCGAATCGAGGCCGACCAGCCGGTCGCGCGGCACACTCATGGCAATCATCCAATCTGGGCAGATCTGGGCAGATCTCGGCAGGCAAATCGGTACTGGTGCTACAGCGCGGTCAGTTCGGCCCGCAGATGGTCCGGGATGCTTGCGGTGGCTTCCCGTTCGTAATCGAAATGGACCATGACGCAGGTGCCGTGGGCGACTTCGGCGCCGTTCTGCGTGGCCGTCTGCTCGATGGTGATCGAGGTGTTCCCGATCTTCGTGACCTTCGTCTCGACGACGACGTCGTCCGACGCGAAGATCTGCCGGGTGAAATCGATCTCGTACCGGCGCAGAATGAGCGCGAGGTCACGCATGTTCGGTTCCTTGCTGAACAGCCGGAAAATCGGCAACCGTCCATGCTCGAACCAGACCGGCACTGCGGAGTTGGTGACATGGCCGAGTACGTCGACTTCGGAGAAGCGCGGCGAAATCGTCACCTTCAACGTTCTACCCCCGATTGGTTCAGTTGTTCGATTGATCGACAGTGTCTCATCGCCGAGCTTCCGTCATGGGTGTGACATGCAGCACGCCGACCGCGAAGCGGCGCGACAGGGCCGCAGCCAACGCGCCGCCCGATGCTGAGTGATACCGGCGAACGAAGTCAACTGTTTCCGGGAGCTTGAACGGGCGTCTCCGGGCACGGAGTTGGCATTCCACGGGGCCGAATGGCGACTGTATACACATCGAGTCGGGGCACTGCGGGGAGTCGGACGGGGATATGACGCAAGGGATCGGCGACGGGCACCAAGTGTTCAACTGCAGGGCGCGGTGAGCGTGGCATACGGAACTGACGGGGAGGTGTACTCGTGCGGAACGAACGGGCCCTGCGGGAGGGGGCGAAGGCCGGTGGGGCGGCTGACCGCCCCGGCACCAAACACACCGATGGAGCGGCCTCTGTCCGAGAAGAGGCCGCTCCCCCTGTTTCGCTCGTGCAGGCGCCGCAGCAGGTGACGCGCCCGGCCGACGCTTCTACCCCGCCGATCCCGTCTCTATTCGGCTGATTCCGTCCAGGTGACCGGCAGTTCGTGGACGCCGTAGATGTTCATGTCCGTCTTGAGTTTCACCTCGTCGGCGGGAACGGCGAGTTCGAGGGTCGGGAAGCGGCGCACCAGGCCGGCGAAACCGGCGCGCATCTCGATTCGGGCCAGTTGCTGGCCGAGGCATTGGTGGATGCCGTGGCCGAAGGACAAGTGACCGCGGGCGTTGCGGTGGACGTCCAGGGTGTCGGGGTTGTCGAAGCGCCGGGGGTCGCGGTTGGCGGCCAGCAGCGAGACGACGACGGTCGATCCCTTGGTGATCGTTTCACCGCCGAGCTCGATGTCCTCCGCGGCGTAGCGATAGAAGATGTCGCCGACGGACAGGTAGCGCATGAGTTCCTCGACCGCATCGGGCAGCAGCTCGGGATCGGCGCGCAGTTCGGCCAGTTGCTCGGGGTGCTCCAGGAGCGCGAAGGTGCCCAGTGCCAGCATGTTGGCGGTGGTCTCGTGGCCCGCAAGCAGCAGCAGGAAGGCGATGCCGACCAGTTCCTCGATGGTGAGGTCGTCCTGGCGGGCCAGGTCGGACAGGATGTCCTCGCCGGGTTCGGCGCGTTTGCGCGTGACCAGTTCAGCCAGGTACGTGGTCAGTGCACCGTACGCGGCCACCTTTTCCTCCAGCGACTGTTCCTTGACCAGGAACTTGGCGGAGTTGACCTGGAAGTTCTCCCGGTCCGCGTAGGGGACGCCGAGCATTTCGCAGATCACCAGTGAGGGCACCGGCAGCGCGAACTCCTTGACGAGATCGACCGGCTGGGCAAGGCGCGCCATCTCGTCCAGTTGCCGCTCGGCGATCTCGACGATGTGCTCTTCGAGCTGCTTCATGCGTTTGACGGTGAAGGCGCCGATGAGCTTGCGCCGCAGCCGGGTGTGGTCCGGCGGGTCCATGGCGACGAACATGCCCGGTATCTGCGGGGACGGTTCGGTGGGAGTGGGCATGCCGGGGGTCTCGTACGGCACGTGGAGAATGCCGATGTCCTGGCGGGAGCTGAACCGGGTGTCGGCCAGGAGCTGGCGCACCGCCTCGTATCCGGTGACGAGCCAGCCCGCGTGGCCGTCGGGGAAGACCAGGGGGCTGACCGGGCGGGTCTCGCGCAGCCGGGTGATTTCGCGGGGCGGGTCGAAGGGGCCCGCATTGCGCTCCATCGGAAGACCGTGCGGGGTGGGAACCGTTTCACTCATCGGATTTCCTTTACTGGCGTGAGCATGACAGAGACGTGCATGGGGTCCAGCGGTTCGAGGACTTGAGGGGCCTGCGGAGAGGCGGCGGTCAGGGCTTGGCGCGGCGGATGTCGATGTTGCCGTAGCGCGTGCGGGCACGGACCTGGACGGTTTCCTCCGTCTGCTCCGGGGTGTCGGAGGCGGTGAGGGCGTTGCGCACCTGCCCGTTGTCGGCTTTGGCGTCGAGCCAGGCGGCGGTGCCTTCGCGGATGCCGATGTCGATGGCGCCGTAGGAGGTCTCCAGCTGGACGGTGCCGCGGGCGACTTCGGCGACGCGCAGGGTGCCGTGGGCGGTGGTGGCGGTGACCGGGCCCTCGGCGCACGCGATGTCGATGTCACCGTTGGCGTTGCTCACCCGCAAGTCGCCGGTCACGATGCCGACGGTCGTGGTGCCGTGCGAGTTCTTCAGAACGGCCGGCCCGTTGATGGCGCCGACGCGCAGGCTGCCGGTGCTGGTGGTGATCTCGGTCATGCCGTCGGCCCGGTCGACGCTGATCGAACCGTGCGACGCCGTCAACTGGAGCGGGCCGGTGGTGTCGAGGCGGACGTCGCCGGAGGAGGTCTTGACGCGGACGGCGCCGAGGCGGCCCTCGCCGAGGACCTGGACCCAGGCACCGGTGGTGTCGATGCGCGAGCCGGTGGGCAGTTCGACCGTCACGTCGACGACGCCGGAGCGGCCGACGATGTGGCGCTGCTTGGGCGTCTTGATGGTCAGGACGCCGCCGGCGTACGTGATCTCGGTCTGCTCGGCCGCCCGTACGTCCAGGTCCTTCTTCGGGTCGCGGGGCCGCGCCTCGACGACCGTCTCGGGGCTGTCACCGGCGGTGAACCGGATGGAGCCTGCGTACACGAAGGCGGTGGCCGAGATCGGTTCGGGGGTGGCGTAAGAAGGCATGGCGGTCCCGTCCTCTTGGGTCTCATGCTCGCCCCCGGCGTCGGGGACGTGGTGTGGGTTGCGGGTGAAGTCGTGCGGGCGGAGTGCTGTCAGCGCACCCAGCCCGTGAAGCTCTGTCCGACGGTGCGGGCCGGCTGCGTCGCACGCGGGCGGGCACCGCTCCCGGCTGCGGCCGATACGGCGCGTACCAGCCAGGCGTTGACCGACAGACCCTCGCGGTTCGCAGCGTCCTCGACGCGGGACTTGAGGTGGGCCGGCAGGCGCAGATTGACGCGGGCGGTGCCACCCTCCTCGCCGTCCGCGGGCGGCTCGACGGGCACGGTCACTGCTTCTGCGGGCCCGGTGTCGGCGAGCGGCGGTGTGACGACGAAGTCGGGGTCCAGTCCGCGCAGCCGTACATCGACCGAGCCGGGGGCGAGTTCACGGGTGATCTCGTCCATCGCGGCGGAGAGCACGTTGAGCATGGTCAGACGCGTCGCCGACTCCAGCGGAGCGGTCAGCCGCTCGGCCAGCTCGCGGGCATCGTCCCCGCCGGCTTCGGCGGCCACCGCCAGCTCGCGGCGCAGGGTGTCGACATACGACGTGAGGTCCATGACGAGCATGATGGCATCACAATGGCGCCACATGCAAGCTTTATGGCGCCATGAGTGAGGAGGGGCCTGAACCGCCGTGGCGCCATGTACACCCAGGCACTTGAGGAGTGCGGGCTGATGCCGGATGACACCAGGTGGCGCCAGGTGAGGCCAGGCGGCGCCACATCGCGCCACCCGACGCCATGAGGTGCCGATCCCCCGGACAGCACCCTGCCCGATCCGCCGGACCGTTCCGGCGGATCGGGCAGGGGCAAGCTCCGCTCCGGGACAGCAGCCCCCTTACACCGACCGCGCCCCGCCCACGGCCGCCACCGCCGCCCGGCGGTCGTCCTCACCCTCCCCCGGGCGCCGCGCACTGAACAGGAGGCCCACCGGTTCGGTGTCCGCCGGCAGCCCTCGCATCGGCTCCCAGGACACGTCGGTGAAGCCGCAGTTCTTCAGGGCGTCCTCGTACGCCGCGCAGCTCCAGTAGTGGACGTCCAGCGAAGTCGGCGGCGTGGTGGGGATCGAGATGGTGTACGGGTCCCCGTCGCGCAGCCGGTCGGGGCGGTGCAGGACGAATCCGTTGGGCTGCGATACCTCCGGCTGCAGACCGGGGTTTCCCACAATGGCGAGCAGGCGCCCCCGGGGCGCGAGGTTGGCGTAGGCGCTGCGGCACATACGTTCCAGGACGCTGCGGCTGTCCGCGTAATGCAGGACGAGGGCCGCAGTGACGACATCGAAGGCACCCAGCACCGGCAGGTCGGTGATGTCGTGCACCTCGTAGCGCACGCCGAGTCGCTCCTGCTGCTCCGTACGTCGCGCGAGCTCGATCATCGCGGCCGAGGCGTCCACGCCGAGCACCTCGACTGCTCCCTCTCTGCGTAACACGCGGGTGAACGGCCCCACGCCACAGCCGAGGTCGAGGACCGAGGCACCGTTCAGCCGGCCGATGGCGTGCAACAGCGAGGGGATCTCCACGGTTTCGCGATAGGGGCCCACGACACGGTCGACCTCGCGGTAGTGCGCGGCAATCTCGTCGTATTGGGGGGTCAACGGTTCTCCCTGGGAGTGTGGCCGATGGGTCGCGTGGTGCAAGTGGGGTGATCATCCCAGCAGCGGCCGAGGCCATCAAGAGCCCTTCGCCAGGGCGGCGGTGGGCGGGCAGGCCGCCCGGCGAAGCGCGGCATCATCCCCCAACTCACCCCCGATGGCAAGGAATTCCTTGACGTCGAGCCTTCACCGCTCCGTGGCGGCTACGCTACGGGCAGCAACGGCCCTACCTCTCACAGGGCGCCCTGCCCGTCCGGTGCAGGGCCCCGGGACACGTACCGGGAACCGCAAGAGTGAGGAGCCGAGCTGATGGTGAGGCCGAAGGGCAGAAGGAAACACCGAAGGCGGCACCCGCTTCGCGAGTGGATGACGCTTTCGGCTGCACTTCTGAACGTGGTTGCCGCCATCGCGCGGTGTTGCGATCAGCTGGTGCGCTGACGGCGTGCCGCTGACGTGGTTTCGGACGATCGGTCGGTCTGCTTGCCAAGTGGGCCCGGCCGCCGGGTAGTCGGCCGGGCCCACGCGATGCCTCGCGCGTGACGGACCTGGCTCCGGGGGCCAACGGAGCCGGGTCTTTCGTGCGCCGCGCGAGAGACTGCCCTCGCCGGCCGGTCCGCAGGCCTCGCAGAGTCCACGGAACCCGCGGAGTTCCCCTGCCCGACGTACGGTCATCCGCAGGTCGGCGACGCCCGTCACTGTAGCAACTGCCTACGCCGCGGACCCCCGTGCTGTCCCGGATTCCTGCAGGTCACGGGGATGGCGAATCCTGGCGCGCCCTTGCGAACGCCTGGCGACCGCCCCGTGCTCCCCTGCCGTCGAATGCATCTTCGCCGCAGGTCACCAGGGGTGGCGAAGGTGGCTCACAGCATGGCGGCCGGGGCGCAGCCCTGGCGAACGACACGGCGTCGACCGTCTGTTGAACGGCACCCGCCACCATCCCGGCATCCCAGCCCCTCACGGAGACGGATGCCTGATGAACAGCAAGCACCTCACACGACCCACGCTCCGCGCCGCGGCCATGGCAGCCGCCGTCGCCGGCAGCCTGCTGGTGCCGACGGCCGCCCTGGCGGCGCCGGCCCCCACCCCCAGCCCCTCCCCCGGTCACGACGGATACGTGTCCGCCGCCCGGTCCGACGCGCAGATCCGTTCGTACTGGGAGAAGCACGCACACGACAAGATCTACGCTCCCACCCTCGACAAGAAGGCCGAGAGCAAGCCCAGTTCGGAGAGACCTTCATCGGAGAGACATGCCGCCGAGGACGGCAAGTCCGTCAAGATCGCCGGCACCGCGCCGACAGCCGCAGCCACCGCCGCAAAGGGGCGGAGCGCCCTCCGCAGCGGTGCCGCCGACCTCCGCGAGAGCGTCCGCTCCTTCACCGGGCGCCTCAACTGGGACAGCGGCCCCGGCTACATAGGCCTGTGCACCGCCACCGTCGTCGTGTCCGACAATCACGACACCCTCGCCACCGCCCGCCACTGCATGAAGACGCTCTCCGACGACGGCGACATCGACCCGAACGCCAACTACCGCTTTGCTCCCGGCTGGTACAGCGACGCGAGCGGCGAGCACGCCCCTTACGGCTGGTTCACCTGGCGCGGGGCCGCTATCACTCCCGAGAACGACCAGCAGGGCGACGACACCGCGTTCATCGCCGTCAACCCCCAGAACGGCAAGCACGTGCAGGACGTCGTCGGGTCCGCCGGCATCGCCTTCAACGCGGCGCTGCCGTCCAACGTCGCCTTTGCCGGGATCCCCGGCGACGTCAACCAGCTCCACGTGTGCGAGCAGCCCGCCCACTGGGGACCGGACAACCCTCCGCAGATCCTGCTGCAGAGCTCCTGCGACGGCGACAGCGAGCTTTCCGGCGGCGCGTCCGGCGGTGGCGTCTACGATGCCGATGCCTTCCGCAACGGCGGTGGCCTGTACGACATCGGCTCGTACTCCGGCTCCCGCCTGAACCAGGCGGCAGCCGCCTCCTTCCGTGACGAGGCGGTCAACATCTACCGGGCCGTCGGCGGTTCGCAGGGGAACGGCGACGTCGTCCTCAAGCCCGGCTTCACGATGAACGCCGGTTCGTCCGTCACCGCGGGCGGCACCACTCTGACGCTGCAGAAGAACGGGCAGCTGCACCTCAACGGCCCGCGCAGGGACTGGTGGAGCGGCCAGGCCAACATCAGTGGGGCCCACCTGGACTTCCAGAGCGACGGCAACCTCGTCGTCTACGACGGCAGCGGCACTGCGCACTGGGCGCTCAACCTCAACAACCGCGAGGGCGGCATCGCGCCCGTGGCCGGGTCGACGGTGAAGCTCCAGGCCGACGGGAACCTGGTGGTGTACGGGCCGGACGGCGCCGTGAAGTGGGCGGCCTTCTGCTACGGCACCGGCCACTGCTGAACGGAGCGGGGACGGCGGTGACGGGCACCCCTCGGGGGCCCGTCACCGCACGCGGCTGTACGTCCTGACCACCACACCGTTCTCGAACACCCGCACCGAGCCCAGCGTGAACTCGGTGACCGCGAAGCCCGAGCCGAACATCGGCATGCCGGATCCGTACACCTGCGGGTACGTCTTGATGACCAGCTCGTCGACCTCGTCCAGCAGCTCGCCCGCCAGCTGCGATCCCCCGCAGAGCCAGACGCCCAACCCGCTCTCCTCCGCCTTGAGTTCGCGGATCCTGCCCACCAGGTCGTCGGATATCAGCTCCACGTTCGGGTCGGGCGATTCCGTGAGGGAGCGCGAGGCGACGTACTCGCGCATCTGCGCGTACGGGCTGGTGATGCCGGCGTCCAGCGCCAACTGGTAGCTGGCCCGGCCCTGGACAACCGTGTCGAAGTGCCGGTTCTCCACGTCGCCGAAGCCGAGAATCTTGCGGCCCTCGGCCGAGACGGTCTCCGGGTACTCCGTCTTGAGGTACTCCAGGAACTCCTCGGTGGCGTACTTGTACATGGACGACGCGTCGCCGCCCGGGTCGCCGATGAAGCCGTCGATCGTGCAGGCGACGAAGTAGGTGAGCTTGCGCAAAACGGTCCCCTCCCGTTGGGTCGTCGTCGAGTGCCTCCCGACAACCAACCACTTCATCTATAGTGCTTCATCTGTAGTGGTTGAGCAAGCAGATTTTTCCGAGAGTCCGAGAAGGCGAGGAGGCACTCGTGGCCAGGAATCCGGAGCGCAGGACAGCCCTCATCGACGCCGCCATAGAGGTGCTCGCGCGCGAGGGCGCGCGCGGACTCACCTTCCGCGCCGTCGACGCCCAGGCCGGTGTGCCGGTCGGCACGGCCTCCAACTACTTCACCGACCGGGACGATCTGCTGACGCAGACCGCCGGCCACATCCACGTGCGGATGTCCCCCGACCCCGTACAGGTCGACCGGGCCATGCGGCCCGAGCCCTCGCGCGAGCTGGTCACCGAGCTCATGCGGTGGCTGGTGCAGCGCGTGTCCGCGGAGCGGACCGGCTATCTGGCCATGCTGGAGCTCCGCCTCGAAGCCACGCGCCGCCCCGCCCTCCGGGTCGAGCTCGACCGCGCCATACGCGGCGCCTACGACGAGTCCGCGCGCTTCCATTTCGACGCCGGGCTCCCCGGGGACGAGGACAGCTTCCTCGTCCTCTACCTCGCCATGACGGGCGTGCTCCTGGAGCACCTCACGCTGCCCGACATGATCCCCGAGGCCGACCTGGACCGGCTGGTGGAATCCGTCGTCACGCGCGTCCTGCCGCCCCGGTGAGCCGGGCCAAGCGCTCGTACGAGTCCAGCAGCGCGGCCCGGTCGTACGAGCCCGTCGTCACCAGCACCTCGTCCGCATCCGTGCGTGCGACCAGCGCCGTCAGGTCGGCCGCGACCTGCTCCTCCGTACCGTGGATGTGCCCGCGCAGGCCGGCCTCGTAGTACTCGCGCTCCCGGTCCGTCATCGACAGCGCCTCGATCTCCTCGGCGGGCCGCAGCGGCGGGAAGACTCCGTGCGTGCGGGAACGGGCCAGCGCCCACGCCTCCGGGACCAGCAGCCGCCGCGCCTCGTCGGCCGTGGCGGCGACGGCCACGTTCGCGGCGACCACGACGTACGGCTCCTGCCACCAGGGGGACGGCCGGAAGGCCGCCCGGTACCGGGCGATCGCGGCGCGCATACCGTCCTCGCCCTTCAGGCCTCCGATGACGAGCGCGGCTCCGGCCGCCGCCGCGACCTCCGCGCCCGCGTCGTTGGCCAGGATGAACGCCGGCACGCGCAGCCCCTCGGCCAGGTGGGCGTGCACCTGCGGGTACGCGCGCGCACCTGCGGTGAACCACTCGGCCAGCTCGGCCAGTTGCGCACCGAAACCGGCCATCGCCTCCTTCTCCGTGCCCAGCGCCCGCCGGATCCCGTCCGTGAACCCCACGGACCGCCCGAGCCCCATGTCGATGCGCCCGGGGAACAGCGACCCGAGCACGCCGAACTGCTCCGCGACCACCAGTGGCCGGTGATTGGGCAGCATCACCCCGCCCGTCCCGACCCGGATCCGCCGCGTCGCCGCGGCCACGGCCGCCACGAGCACGGTGGGCGCGGCCCCGGCCACACCCGGCACGCTGTGGTGCTCGGCCACCCAGAAGCGCCGGTACCCCAGCTCCTCGGCCCGCTGGGCGAACTCCACGGTGTCGCGGAGTGCCTCGCCCGGCGGGTGGCCCTGCCGGGTGTGCGAACGGTCGAGGACGGAGAGGGGGATGGGGGCGGGGACTGGAGGGGCGGGAGTGGTCACGTTCAGTGCAACGCGGGGGCGGGAGCGGGGATTCCTTGGGCGGATGTGTCGGGGCGCGTCAGAAGGGGACGTCCAGCCCGGCCTCTCGCATGGCGTGCACTGCCGCGTCCATGCACGCACCGGCCGTGGCCCCGTCGATCCGGATCGTGCAGGGCAACGGCCCACCACTCGCGACGAAGGTCCACGCCCGCCGGCCCTCACGCATGCGCTCGACGTCGACCCGGAGCATGGGCGCGACGCCCTGTTCGCCGAGCCATTCCATGATGAGCAGCGTCACGTCCTCGACCCCGCTGTCCGGGTCGGGCTTGGGCCATCGGTTCTTTCCCTTCATCACATCTGTGACTGTACGCAACGTCTTGTCAGGCTTGGTCACCAGGCCGGGATGCCGCCGCGTGGGCAGCACCGGATTTTCCTGCCACGTCATCGGCCTGCAGCAAGTACGTCCAGATGGGCTCGCGCCGAATCCGAGAAGCTGTCCAGAAGGGCCTTGCCCTTGGCTGCCGTAGCGAGCGACGGACGTCCGATGACGCCGTTGGTCGTGTAGCCCGCCATGCCCACAGTCAGCAAGTGCGGGCGTACGGGAGCCGAGTGGTCGTCCTGGTCGATTCCATCGCGCACCAAGTGCGGGGCGCCATGCAGCAGCAGCGACACTTCGAATTCACCACCGTGCATGTCCTCCGCTCCGCTGCTCTGCAACTTTGCGTCCTCGCGGGCCTTCGCACGGTCGTGGCTGACCGGGAAAAGGGCTACGCGCGGGCCGCTGACGTTGATCTCCTGGACGACGTTCTGCAAGACGTAGTTGCCGCCATGTCCGTTGACGACAAGGAGCCCGGGAACTCCGGAGGCTTCGAGTGAGCGCCATATGTCATGGACCATCGCGTACAGGGTTCCGGCACCGATGCTCACCGTTCCGTGCATCGGGGCGTGCTCGTGCGAGCAGGAGATCGTGATGGGTGGCAGCAGGAACAGGCCGTGGTCGTCGGCAAGACGGCGGGCGATCAGGCAGGCGATGGCAGTGTCCGTGACCAGTGGCAGGTGATCGCCGTGCTGCTCGAAGCTGCCGACAGGAAGGACCGCGACGGCCGGGCCGCGCTCGCGCTCGTCACCGGAAGTGGCTTGCGTGATCAGATCATCCATGATCACAGCTTTGCGCATCGACTCCGCTCCCGTCACGCCGCCAGTTGATCCCTGACTGAATCGAACCTTTCGAAGAACGTCGCGACGACGGGCACGGACCGTCGGCTTTCGACGGCCGTCGCCAACAACGAAAGCTCCGCCACGGTGCGGGCCGAGCGCGTGTGCACGACGATCGCGAGTGCTGTCATCGCGGCTTCCGCGCCCGGTTCGATGTCCCCTGCACGCACGTGGGCGCGGGCCAATCGGGCGAGGTAGACACTGCGGTCGTTGCGGTAGACAGGCGCGAGAGCTGCCAATTGGGCCTGGAGGAGTTCGACAGCTCGATGAGGCTGTCCGAGGTCGATCCAGCAGTTGGCTCGCTGGATCTCGATGTACGTCGGTGTGCAATACGAAATATCGACTGTGCCAACCGCCGTATCCGGCTCGGCGGCGAGCGAACGAGCTTCGTCGAACTTGGCGAGGGCAGCCCTCGGGTTGCGCAGCAGTGCGTGTCCCTGGGCTTCCTGCTGCGCTGCCAGCGCGGTGAGCCGTGGCCCGAGTGCAGGGATGCGCTGTGCAGCCCGCGCGAGCCCAACGGCCCTGTTGCCGCTGGCACGGGCAGTCGCCTGATTGCTCTTGCGGAAGAGGATGTAGGCCTGCAAGGGGCCGTCGCCCACTTCCTGAGCCCATTCCATCGAGCGGTCCGACCAGTACTCCGCGGACCGGAAGTCACCGCGATCCTGATGCAACCAGCCCAAGAATTCCGCCACCCTGCTGCCTGTACTCAGCAGCGCTCGACGCGGTGAGCCTGTCGACGACTCCAGCAGACGGGAGATCGTCTGCACATGCCGAATGACAGGAGGGAGGCTGTACGGAGTGCCGAAGTAGTTGGCGCCTTCGTAATGCTGGGGCAGCTGGCTCTCGATCAGGCCCACGACGAACTCGGGCTCGGGGAGCTCGCCGTCCGCCCACGACGCCCGGAGGCTGTCGGGGGATGCGTCTGCCGACAGCGACATCACGCTCGGGGATGCCGGTACCGAGGGGGCAACGCCCTCGTCCGGCTCCCACTCCCGCTGCGCCAGTCCCAGCATGCGGCCCGGGATGCGCAGCCCGTCGGCGATGCGCTCGACGACTCGAAGGTTCTCGACTTCGCGTTGTCCCTTGAGGATCTCGGTAGCCCGGCTGGGCGTCATCTCACAGCGGCGGGCAATGAGCGCGGGATAGACGCCGGCACGCTTGGCCAGCCGGAAGATCGTGCCGAAGTCGCGTGCCCTGCAGGCGTCGATCATCTCCTGGCTGTTGAGCAGATGCGGAGAGAGACCCGCAGGAGGCTCGTACTTGGGCATGAACAACGCTCCGGTGAGAGACGGAAACACGTCGGGGCGGCGTACCCACGGATGTTACCCACGGTGGGTCCTCACGCTGATGTCGTCCGGCGAACCGCTCCTCGCGATGCTGATCGGCATGGAGACCTTGTCGGGAGCGGCGAACGAGCGGGAGGTGAAGCGGCGTTGGACACGCAACCCCCGGTGCGTCGGCGAGGCGAGAGCCGAGCTTCGCAAGGTCCTGGCGGCCTGGCAGCTGCTGCACCTGGAAGACGCAGCGCTCCTGGTGCTTTCCGAACTGCTCACGAACGCGGTGAGGCATGCCCGTACCTCGCCGGGGCGTGAGATCGAAACCAGCTTCCGCCACGAAGGCGACAGTGTGCGGATCGCGGTTGACGACGCCGACTCCGAGCGCTGGCCGAATCCGCACGGCCAGCAGGGCGAAGGAGGACGCGGGCTCCTCCTGGTGAACGTCTTGGCGGACCGCTGGGGTGTGAGCCGGCGGTGCGGTGTCGGCAAATCGGTCTGGGCAGTCCTGACAACGGCATGGGAAAGGTGTAATTGATGCTCTTGCTCGCCTACATGGTCGAAAACGGGGACCTCGTCATCCTCAACGGACACCCCCGGCGGGTGAAGACCATTCGGACGGAACGGCAACCCGACGGCCGTGACGACATCGTCATGGAGTTCGGGGACGGTCATCCGCTGCGGCTCGGTGCAGAGGACACGGTCAGTGTCCGGCTCAGCAGTCGTTCAGGTCAACTTCCCCGAGTGCGCCATCCAGCCCATCCCCAAGAAGCCGGGCAGCTGACCGGCGAAGCCTGAACGCCGTACGCTGCCGGGCACGGGAGGTACGACGTGACCGAGTGGATCGACCCCAGGTACGAGGCGCTCGTGCGAGCGATGCGTACGGCTCAGGCCGAGGCGGCACAAGGCAAGAGTGGACGGCCCGCGGTGGTTCGGGGGTTCATCCTCCCCGAAGAAGGCGCGGAGTCCGAGTAGTCCCCATCGCCGGCCCCGCCCCGTACCTACGCCAACAACAACCCCCGGTCCCACCCCGTCCCCGGCGCCGCATCCGTGGCAAAGGTGTGCAAGGCCAGTGCCACCCCCGCCGCACCCGTCAGGAAACCCGCCGGGTCGCTGGTGAGGGTGCCGTGCGGGGCCGGCGGGACGAGGCCGAACGGGGTGTCCGGCGCCGCCAGTTCCAGGATGCGGTCGGCCAGCCAGGGCAGGGCCGCGCGCAGGGCCGGGTCGTCCGTGTCCGTCGCCATGCGCCACGTGGCCTGGAGCAGGCCGCTCCAGCCGTGGCACAGGCCCGCGTCCTCCAGACGGCCGGGCGCACTGGACTCGTGGGCGCGCCGGGCGTCCGTCAGCGCAGCGCGCAAGGCGGTCACGGCCGTGTCGCGCCACTCGGGGACGTCCAATGCGCGTCCCGCCAGGTACAGGGACCGCGCGATGCCGGCCGTCCCGTAGCACCACGACGGCCTGCCGGGCGTCGTGTTCCTCGCGACGACGTCGCCGTCGGGGCCGAGCACCATCGTGCGGGGCCACCACGGGCCCTCGCCGTCGGTGAACTGCCGGATGTCCATGAGCCATTGGGCCATGGCCCGGATCGCCCCGTCCTGTCCGGCGACGGTCACCCCCGCCTCCCGCGCCAGGGCCAGCAGGGCGAGCGGGCCGGGAACCCCATGGGCCAGGCCCACGTTGGCGTGCCCCGTCTCCGCTGTGGCCGGGGCGAGGCCGTTGCGGAGTTGGGCGGTCCACCAGCCGGGCAGGACGCAGCCGTCGATGTGCAGTGGTTCGGTCAGGCCGGTGAGCGTGGTCAGGACCTCGGCGAGCGCGTCCGCGCTGCGGTCGGGGTCGTCGAGGAGGTGGGCGCCCAGGCCTGTCAGGCCGGAGATGACGTCGTACGTGCCGATCGTCACGCACACGCCATCCTGCGGGCGGCGCCCCCGTTCCCAGGCCGCGAGTGCGCGGGCGAACGTCCCGACCTGGTCGGCGAGCCGGTCGGCGGCCTTCAGCGGCCGGCCGGCGATCAGGGCCGCCCGGGTGAGGGCGAACGACAGTGCGGGGACGCCCCGGTAGAGGCCCGGGGCCACGTCGCCCGAGGCGGTGCGGGCGCAGGCCACGGCCTCGCTCAGCCAGCGGTGAGCGGTGCCGGCATCACCGGCCTCCAGGTGGAGCAGGGCGATGCCCGGCAGGCCGTCGCTCAGGGTCAGGGCGTGCGCGGAGTCCGGTGGTTCCGGCAGGAGTCGGCACACCTTGTCGGGGTCCGCCAGCCGTTGGGCGATGTCCGCGCTCAGGGCTGCTGCCGCACGCTGTTGTGGGTTCACGATCGTGCCCGTTCCCGGTCGAAGTGGGCACGTACGGCCGTACGCGCCAGGGCGAGCGACTCCTCCTCGGCCTTGCGCACCGTGCCCGCCAGGCGGTTGTGGTGCATGTGCAGCAGCGCCGCGACCGTCGTCGCCTCGCTGCCCCACGCCGCGTTGCCGAGCTCGCGCAGCCGCGCCCCGTAGGCGGCGACGGCGGGACCGCGGCGGTCCCAGATGCGCAGCAGTTCCGCTCCGCCGGGCAGCCGGGCGAGTTCGTGCCAGTCGCCGTCCGGGGCGATGATCCGGCGGGCCTCGCGCCGGAGGGCCATGGGGGCGGCGCGGTGTCCCTCGGGGCCTTCGCCGTCGAGGAGTCGGAGAGCCGCCTCCCCTCTGCTGCCACCCGACTCGGCGTGGAAACGGTGCAGGACGTCTACATAGTTTGCTGCCGCCAGGACTCGCGGGTCCAAGGTCAAAGTACTGGCGCGAATGAGGTCCAGCTGTTCCAGGCAGGCACGGCTGTCCGCCTCGAAGGCCGCCTCCGCGGCGGCCATGGCCTCGGGCCCGCCGTAGCGCTCCCATTCGGGCTCGTAGCCGTCGATGACCAGGCGGCCGCACAGGCCCTGTCGCCGGAGCTCCCGGTGCCACTGCCCCAACTGCGGCAGCAGCTCCGCACCGTGGAAGCGGAGCCGCAGGTGCGGCGCGGGGTCGCGGTAGCGCAGGAAGAACCAGCGGTCGACGCCCTCGGGCATCCGCTCCAGCAGCTCCGGCACCTCCCGTGCGAGCAGGGCGTCCTGGCGCTCCGGCGAGCAGTACAGCTTGGCGTACAGCCACCGCGAACCGGGGCCGTGCACGGTGCTCGCGCGGGCCGGGCCGAAGGCGGGGGGCGGGGCCGTGCCGGCGGTGGTCCGTACGAGGGGGAAGGCGATCTCGGTGGACCGGCCCCCGGCCCAGCCGTTGCCGTACGCGCCCCCGGCGGGCGGCTCCTGGAGGTACGCGCCCGGGCGGCGCTGCCATTCGTTGCGCAGGAGTTCCAGGTGTGCGGGGTCGTCCAGGTCGAGGGGGATGCGATGGTCGGCGAACACGGAGGCGACGTGCCGGGGCACCCCCGCCCTCGTGCGCCAGCGGGCGAAGCGGCGCCGCCATTCCCCCGGTTCGGTGGCGGGGGCGTGCAGGGCGGGGTCGGCGGGGCGCCAGCGGGCCGCGGCGAGGACGGTCCGGCCGTGCCGGACGCGCGGGAGGCAGGGCAGGGCCTCCGCGGCGCCCCAGTCCCAGGCCGGCCACGCGCCGTCCCCGCTGCGGGCGATCTCCTCCAGGAAACGGGCGAGGTCGGGGGCGTTGCCGCGCGGCAGGAGCATGCTGGGCAGGGTGGGGACGACCTCGCGGCCCAGGGATGCCGACACGAGCGCGAGCCGCCGGGGACCGGCGACGACGGCCAGGTCGGCGAGGGCGAGGGTGTGCGGTGCGGACCGGTCGGTGAACGCGGAGACGCTGATGGTGTGGTCGAGCCACTGCGGGACGGTGGAGACGTTCGCGGCCTTGCCCGTACGGGTCCGGAAGGTCAACTGGGCGCGTATCGCCTCCGGGTTGCGGGTCGGGACGGAGCGTACGACGTCGCCGATGCCCTTGGCGGCGTCGCCCAGGAGGTGCCCGAAGCGGCCGGCGACCGCTCCGGCGACCGCGGACACGCCGCCGACGACCAGGCGGAAGTCGCCGGCCGCCATGGCGTCGACGGAGTCGGCCAGCAGCTCGGCGAGGAGGTCGAAGGACGGGGGCGGCCCGTCATCGGCTTCCGTGGCGCTCAGGGCGGTCAGCAGCTCGTCGTCCAGGACGAGTTCGCGCTCGCCCGCCATCGTCGTCTCCTGGGCGAGGGCGAGCAGCAGCCGGTCGCGCGACGTGGTCGTTCCCTCCTCGTGGGCGGGACCGGTCGCCGGCCCCGGCCCGTAGCCGGCCGGAAGGCCCAGGCCCCGTTCGGGGTCGAGGAGTTCGAGCAGGGGCACGGCCCGGTCCGTGCCGTACCGCTCCAGGAAGTCCGCGTGGAAGGCGCGCATCGGGTGGGGGCCGGGGCGGCCGGCGGCCAGCGCGGCCAGCGTCCGGGCGGCGCTTTCCGCTTCGGCCCGTACGGACTCGGGCAGGCATATGCCGACGTCCAGGGCGAGGTCCACCTGCACCGTGCGCTCGCCCGGCTGGAGTTGCTGCATGCGCGCGGTCAAGGCGGTCAACTCCGCCCGGCCCTGTCCCGGGGGCAGGGCCGCGTAGCCGGTCAGGTCGCGCCGGACCGCGGCGAGTTCGGCGACGATGCGGCGGCTGTCGGCGGGCAGCGTGTCCTCGTGGCCGGCGAGCAGGCCGAGGACGTGGTCGAGGGGATCGGTTCCGTCCAGCGGCGGGCGGAGCTCCGTGAGCAGCATGCCGCGGTGGACGAGTTCCGCGGGCATGCGCTCCACCGCCGCGACGGGCGCGTCGGGGTAGGCGTCGCGCAGGAGCGTCAGCAACTCGGTCCAGGCCAGCGGGGCTGCGGCGAGTTCGAACGTGCGGCGCACGGCCTCCGTGTGCCGCACCGTCACTTCCTGGAGGGGCTGCCCCTGCTCCGCCCTGGGGACGAAGGGGAGGACGAGCCGGTCGCCGCGGACCGTGCACAGGTCGTTCGCGGTGACGCGGAGCCGGGCCAGGACGGCGGGGTCGCGCTCCAGGCGGTCGACGACGCCGGACACCCACCCCATGTCCGCCCGTACGTGTTTGGTGTGACCGGTGCCCCAGCGGGCGGCGGGATCGGGGGCGAAGCCGGCAGTGCCGACGCCCGCGAGCAGGCCGAAGGGGGTGGCGCGGCCGCTCATCCGCAGCCGGTAGCGCGTGACCGCGCGGGCGGCGCGGCGCACCTCCTTGGCCCGCGGGATCCGGCCCTCGGCGACGGTGTCGAGGACGGCCGAGAGGGAGGGGCTGGAGAGGGCGACAGCCTCCCGCAAAAGGGCGTCGGCGGCGGCCTGTTCGAGGACGACGAGGTCCGTGGGTGCCGGGCCGGCGGCTTGCGGCTCCGGCGGCCGTACCGCTGCGCGGAGCAGGACGAGGTCGGCGCAGCCGAATGCCGCGGGAGCGGGGGCCGGGCTCCTGCCGTCGCCGGGTCTTGCCTGGTGCACCGTCAACGCCCTTTCCTCCGCCCACGGTCCGATCAGGCGCCGACGGGGTCGGGGCCCCGCCGGCGCCTCGGTCATCGACTAACAGATGCAGCCCGTCTCCGGGTTGCAGATGCGACCGGTGATCGGACCGCCGTGCGTGACGAAGCCGAGGGCGTCCGCCGCGCCCGTCTCCTCGAAGGACGGAGCGACGATTTCTTCCACATCAAGGTCAAACAGGTTTTCCATGGGAACTTCCTCCTGTTGCCGATGGGCCGGTCCGCTTGATCGGCCGGCCGTGGACGGGACCCTAGAGGCGTTCCGAACTTTCATTCAATAGCCGAGTAATTCTCCGACAAGTTGCCCTAGTTCCGACTCCGCACGTCTTGCCGGAATGTTCAACAGTCCATACACTCGCGCAGTTGCACGCCCGGTCACGGAGCGGGCGTGGCCACCGGCGAGCACTCCTCCTGGTGTTCGCTGGGGATGATTCCGCAGACGGTCACCGACTCCGGCGGGGCGTCGGAGTCCACGGCCAGCATCCGGGTATAGGTGTCGGTGCCCACCCTGATCCGGGCCTCCTCGTTCCGGCCACGCTTGTCCTTGATCTCCACGCCGTCGCCGGCGGTCCCGTTCTCGATGCGTCCCCAGACCGCGTGGCAGGCCGCGCTGTAGCGCAGTTGGATCTGGAGTCCGCGCAGCCATGTCTGGCGGACGGTCTCGCCGTCCCAGTGGCAGTCCATCGCCTGCGGTTCCTGGGACAGGCACCGGTCGCCCGTGCACCGCACCTTGACGGCGCCCGCGGCCGGGGCGGGCGCCGTCGGGGCGTGCCCGCCGGCACCGTCCGCGAGGACCAGCGTGGCGACGCTGCCGGCCGCCGCGCCCACGGCCAGGCACCCCAGGGTCAGCAGACGATTCCGCCAACGGCCCGGCGGGCGCAGCCGGTTCGCGGGCTCCGGCCCCTCCGGGGAAGGGGACGGGCCGGACTCCGCCGTGGCGCGTTCCCAGAGTGCCCGCAAGGCGGCGGGGTCCTCCCCCGCGACGGCGGCGAGCTGCTCGACCGCGACCTCGGTCGGCAGCTGCTTGCCGTTGAGGAACCGTTCCCAGGACGAGCTGCTGTAGTTCGTCCTCTCCGCGAGCCGCCCGTAACTGAGGTTCGACGCCGCCTTGATCCTCCGCATCTCCTCCAGGAGCCGGTCCCGCGGAGCCGGGCCCTCGCCGGTGCTCCGTTTCCCGCCCTTGATCCGTTCTGCACCGCGCATGCGGCGCACCCCCCTTGCCCTCTCGCCTTCGCCCTGCTGAAGCGTGACGAGTATGCAACGGGCGGCCCGGGAGGTCCCAGGGATGCCCCGGGGGCGCATGGGATGCGAAATCCCTTTCACGGCAGGTTTAGCGTGCGGTGACCTTCGCTCGTGAAAGGAACCGTCCTCATGGAAATGCCCATAACCGCCCCTCACCGCATGCGTATTGCATCCACTCTAGTCGGCGCCGTCGCTGCCGCGGCACTGTCCTTCGCCGCGCCCGCCCACGCCGAGGGCGATCCGACGGGAGAGTCGGCCTCGAACAACAACGACACCGTGCTGTCGATGGAGAAGTGCGCCGAGCATTCGGAGGAGTTCCGCTTCCGCTTCTACTACAACTCCGACTTCAAGGGCGCGTGGGTGAACGTCGGCCACCCCGTTTACGACCTCAAGGCCATCGGCCAGGGCGACGGCTCCTACCCCGCCCTGCACTTCTGCGACGGCACGGGCAACGGGGCGGACAAGGACGTCGCGAACGCCGCCGCCTCCGCCTACAACTGGTACAACGCCTTCTGCGGCACCGTGTACTACAACCACGGCTACCGGGGCGCCCAGGACACGATCTTCAGCCGCAGCGGCGCCAACCTGACCGGCACCAGGAACAACAACCGGTCGGTCAACTTCCGCCCCTGCTGGTGACGTCCCGTCCGCGGCCCCGTCAACGCCGCCCGAGGGCCTGTGGGTCGGCCCCGGCCCCTCCCGGCCGGTCCCGGGGTGCCTCAGGGACGCCCGGGACGCCCGTAACCGCCGGTACCGGAATTAGCGTGCGAACGGCCTCCGGCCCCGAAGTGCCACCCGCCGAAAGGAAATCCTTGTGAACACCATGTCCCTCAAGCGCCGCGCGCGCTTCGCCGCCGCCCTCACCGGTGCCGTGGCCGCAGCCGCGCTTTCCCTCGCGAACCCCGCGTACGCCGAGGGAGACCCGTCCGTCGCGGTGGACTCGAACAATGCCGACAGCATCCAGTCGATGGAGCGGTGCGCACCGAGTTCCGACGAGTTCCGTTTCCGCTTCTTCTACCACGCCGATTTCAAGGGTGCGTGGGTGAACGTCGGCCACCCCGTCTACGACCTCAAGTCCCTCGACTTCGGCGTCGGCCACACCGCCCCGCCGCTCACTTTCTGCGGCGACACCGGAGACGGGGGCGGGCAGCAGGTCGCCAACAACTCTGCTTCTGCCTACAACTGGTACGACGGCTACTGCGCCAACGTCTATTACAGCGCCGGTTATCGGGGTCCCATGGACCACATTTCCAGCCGTAGCGGCAGCAACCTGTCCGGCAACACCCGGAACAACAACCGGTCCGTCAATTTCGAGCACTGCTGGTAATACGCATGCGAAGTGTCCGCCGAAACGCCCGCCGGACAGCGGCCGCTCTGACCCTCTTCGCCCTTGCACTCGCAGGGTGTTCGCAGGGCAGGGCAGCCGTACCGGTCTCGCCCGCCGCCCCCTCCTCCCCCGGTACGCGTGCCGGTGGCGACCCCTCCACCTGGACCCTGCCGCTGCTCGCATACCGGCCGACCCGGGAACAGGACAAGAGCATCGCCACCGCCGAGACCACGCTCGTCCGGCAGTGCATGAAGCGGCTCGGGATCGAGTGGGGCCCGGAGCCCGACCTGCCGCCGATCGGGCCCAAGAACCTGCTCGACTGGCGCTACGGCATCCACGACCCCGGACTCACCGCGCGGCGCGGCTACCAGCCCGAGGCCGCGCAAGTGGCCCGCTACGACGCCGCCGTGCGCGCCCAGTCCGCCCGGCCCTCCCCGTCCGTCGACACCCAGGTCGCCCTGGGCGGCACGGACCTGCCCACCGGCCTGCTGGACCAGGCGAGCCCGGAGGTCAGGAACGGCACGCTGGCCGGTCGCAAGCTGCCGCCCGGCGGCTGCTTCGGCGAGGCCCGCCGGACCCTGGGCAGCGCGACCCACGGCGTCTCGCCCCTCGTGCAGAAGCTGACCAACACGTCGTACGGGGAGTCGCAGAACGACCCCCGGGTGAAGGACGCGTTCGGCAAGTGGTCCGCCTGCATGCGGGAGAAGAGCCTGACGTACGCGGCGCCCATGGACGCCAACGACGACCCGCGCTTCCGTCCGGACCCCAAGGGGGTGTCTCCGCTGGAGATTTCGACGGCGCTTGCCGATCTCGCGTGCCGGGACGCCACCAAGGTGGCCGAGGTGTGGCACGACGCGGAGGTGCGGGTGCAGCAGCGGTATGTGCAGGAGAACCAGGTCGCCCTGGCGGGCAGCCGGAAGGCCCTGGATGCGGTTGTGCGCACAGCGCGTGAGGTCAACTCCCGGACGTAGGCGTTCGGGTGCAGGTCGCTCTTGGTTGCTCGCGCAGTTCCCCGCGCCCCTTCGGGGCGCGGCCACCGTCCATCACCTACTCATCGGAGATCACCCCTTGAGACCTCGCAGAAGAGCACGGGTCCCCGTGGTCGCTGCCGCAGTCCTGGCCACGTTCGCCGGGCTGTTGCAGGGCGCTCCAGCGCAAGCCGACCCGGCCCCGACGCCCCCGCCCGCCTCCCCCGACACCGTCGCCCCCGCGAAACGGGGCGACCTCCTCGGCAAGAACTGGAAGAAGTCGTCCGACCGTGCCTGGACGACGGCCGGGGACGCGACCGGCTTCCATGTGCTGGTCGCCGATGCCGCCGCCGGGTACACCTGGCGGACGGTCGCCACGCTGTCGGAGCCGGGCCTGGAGACCGACCAGTGGATCGGCAACGCCTGTGTGACCGGCTCGGGCGAGCGGGCCGTGGTGGTCTACGCCCCGAGGGCGTTCACCAACCGCGGCGACCTCTTCGACCGGGGCGCCTTCACCGCGGTCGTGGACCTGCAGTCGGGGAAGGTGACCAAGCTGCCGCTCAACGCGAGCCTGGCCTACTTCGACCCCGGCTGCGGCGCCGGCGAGACGGCAGTGGTCACGCAGGCCGACGCCGACGGCAAGAGCGAGCAGACCCGGCTCCAGACCGTCGACGCCGCCGCCGGAAAGGTCGTCTCCACGGGCACGGTCGACGGGCAGGCGACGTCCGCCGTCCCCGTCGGCAAGGACGTCATAGCCGCCGCCGGGCCGCACCTGATCAAGGTCGGCCCGGCCGGGAAGGCCGACGTGGTGGCCACCACGCACGGCACCGCCGTGCGGCTGCGCCCGGACGCCGACGGCAACGTCGCCTTCCTGGAACCCGCCAAGGGCGGCACCGTCGGCGTCCGGCAGCTCCGGGGCCGCACCGTCAAGTCCCTGGCCGAGGGCAAGCTGGGCCAGGTCGGCCTGGCGCAGGGCGCGGGCGGAAAGGTCTTCGTGACCGGCCGGACCACGGCGCACGCCGACCTGCCCGCGACGATGCGCCGCATCACCGAGGCACCCGCCCAGGCGGAGCTGTCGACCAACGGTGAACTGGCCGTCTCCCAGGCCACCCCGCAGCACCTCGCGGACAAGGTGGCCTCACCGCTGCAGCGGGCCAGGACCTCGGCCGCCGAGCCCGTCGAGATCAAGGCGACGGCCACCCGCACCGAGAAGCCGGTGGCCTTCACCGTCCCCACCCGGCAGACCCCGGCCCAGGCCGACACCGGCGGAAGGCCCTCGCCGCTGCTCCCGTTCATCGCGGGCGGGAAGAGCACCGTCAAGAAGGCGCTCGCGGCGTCCGGGGCCAAGGCCGCCGACCCGGGCGACCCGTCCACCGACCCGGTGGACGAGGACCGTTACTGCTCGGTGCCGCGCAACGACGTGCACACCCAGGTCCTCCAGCCCACGCCGGCCCAGGTGGAGTGGGCGGCCGACATGGCCGTGCGGGGGCTGCTCACCTCCGACCACATCGGCCGGCCCGCGGACTGGCACCACTCGGGCCTGCCGGCCTGGTCGCCGCAGGGCATGTTCCCGCCGCACGGGCTCGTCACCGGCCCCAACGGCCGGATTCCGGCCCAGGTCATGCTGGGCATCCTGACCCAGGAGTCCAACCTGTGGCAGGCGACCTCGCACGCCGAGCCGGGCGAGTACGGCAATCCGCTGATCGGCAACTTCTACGGCACCGCCATCTACCCCGGACAGACGGGGTATGACCCCAAGCTCATCTGGAAGATCAACTGGGACAAGGCCGACTGCGGTTACGGCATCGGCCAGGCCACCGACGGCATGCGCATCGCCGGGCACCCCAAGGAGCACGAGGTGCTCCTGCCCCCGGACCAGCAGCGGGCCGTCGCCCTGGACTACGCGACCGGCATCGCCTACTCGGTGCGGATCCTGCAGGACAAGTGGAACGAACTGCACACCGCCGGCACCCAGATCAAGCTGAACGACGACGATCCGTCCCGACCGGAGAACTGGTTCGCCGCCGTCTGGGACTACAACGGGGGCCTCAACGTCCGTGGCAGCAACCCGGATCTGCCGAACGCCTGGGGGCTGGGCTGGGCCAACAACCCGTCCAACCCCAAGTACCCCGTGGACCGCGGTGCGTTCCTGGACTACAACCACTACGCGGACGCCGCCCACCCGCAGAACTGGTCCTACGAGGAGAAGGTGATGGGCTGGGGCGCCTACCCCATCGACACCGGGCACTCGTACGACGACAACGGCAACATGAACAAGGGCAACACACACGGGTTCTCCGCGGCCTGGTGGACCAACGCCTCGATGCGCACCGACGCGATCAAGCCGCCGGGCACGACGTTCTGCGACGACACCAACGGCTGCAACCCGTTCAGCCCGCCGGTCTGCCACACCGTCGCCTGCTACAACCAGCACTGGTTCAACCACGACGTCACGTGGAAGAACTGCGGCACCAAGCCGACGGCCCCCAACGGGCCGGTCAGGGAATGCGGCAACGAGTACCTCACGTACAAGACCGTGCGGGGCGAGCCGGGTGACGCCCACCCGAAGAACGGCCCCTGCGACACCGCTTCGCTGCCCGGCGGCACCGTGCTCGTCGACGACGAGCCCGACGACGCGCCGCAGAACCGCTGCGGGTCCCGCGGCTGGAGCAGCAACGGATCGTTCTCCTGGGAGTTCCGCAAGGACGACAAGGGCAGCTACGAGGCCAAGGAGGACCTCCACCAGATCGGCGGCGGCTTCGGCGGCCACTACTGGTTCTCCCACGCCCGTCAGCCCAACGACTGGGACAACTACCTGACGACCAACGGCACCTGGACGCCGCATCTGGGCGATCACGTCTACAAGGTGCAGGCGTTCATCCCCTATCCCTCGCACACCACGAAGAGCGCCCACTACGAGATCACGACCAAGGACGGCAAGGTCCGCGAGCGGGTCGTCGACCAGTCCAGGGCCAACAACGACTGGCTGACCATCGGCTACTTCCAACTGGGCTCCAACGCCAAGGTCTCCCTCTCCAACGTCACCGGCGACTCCACCTCCGGTGAACTGGACGTGGCCTACGACGCGCTCGCGTTCGTGCCGGTGGAGGGGACGTACGAGCACCACACCTTCGACGCGGCGGCGATCTTCGAGAGCAACCAGAACCTGGACACCGACACCCCCTGGCTGATGAAGACGCCTATGCGGACGCGTCAGACCATCTACGACTGGGCGCACTCGCGCATCGACGGCGGTTCGGGCTTCGACGGCCACGGCGGGATGATCGGCCTGGACCACTACAAGGTCTGCCCGGACGGCGAGTTCGACGACCTCTGTGTCGGCCCCGGCATCGCGTCCACGACGAAGTCATGGCAGGCCGACGTCGAGGCGGCCGGGACGGATCCGAACCACCACCCCTCCGAGGCCGACTGGCTGGGATTCGCGATCCCCGCGCCGCCGGCGACGATCGACGAGCACACCTTCGACGACGACCGCTCCTACAAGATCAAGACGCACATCGACACGTCGTACATCGTCGGCCCGGACGGCAGGATCATCCCGGGGTCCGAGGAGGTGACGGACTCGAGCCGGACCGGCAACACCGAGATCGCCCCGTTCGCCCGCAACTTCATCCAGGCGACGGTCAAGGACTACGGCTCCCTCGGCGTCACCCTGCCCGACCTGTCGTTCGACGCCAAGGACGGCAACGTCACCGGACAGACGACCCACGTGGAGAACCCGCTGGTGACCGGCGTCACCCCCGGACAGGCCTACCGTTCGGCCCAAAAGCCGACCGGCATCGACTCCAGCGGCACGTGCGTGACGACGAAATACATCAGCGGCGGCAGCATCGGTTACCGCCCGCTCGACGAGGCGCCCAGCACCGACGCCGACGTCAGCGCCTGGATGAACAAGCTGAAGAGCCTGGCCGACCAGCGGAAGATCCCGGCCGACGTCGCGGACACGGCAGGCGACATCTACAGCCTGTTCTTCCGCAAGCCGGACATCGACATCGCCGGTACGCCCCAGGGCTCGCTGTTCAACATGGCGCCCCCGATCTGGCAGGAGGTCAGCATGGGCTTCTGCGTGGGCGGAACCGTCAAGTCCACGGCCGCTGCGAACATCGACGACAATCCGACGACGGGGATCGTGTACCAGAGCTACATGCCCAACCTGTACCTCTATCTCGACGGTCACATGGTCGACGAGACCGGCCGTCCGACGAGCGGGCCCGTACAGCGCGGCGACTTCAAGTCGTTCTCCAACGTGCCGCCCGGCGACGACCACCACACCGGCTACGGGTCGTGCGGAACCGAGCTCCGGGGCAACGGAGGAAATCCGTGGAGCCTCAAGGCGATGCCGTCCGGCCTTCCCGGCGGCACCCCCACCGTCCCGATGTTCTGTGACGACGGGAGCCACGCCGAGTGATTCCCGGCCCCGGCAGGAACCGCGACAGCGGGCCCTGCCGGGGCTTTCCGCCCGGTCCGGAAGGGAGAATGCAGACCATGGCGCGACGCCCCACACCACCGGAGCTGCTGACGGCACTTCCGCCCCTGCTCTTCCCGCTCGCCGTGACCCTGCCGTCCGGCCTGCCCGCCGGCCAGGTGGTCCTCGCCTCCACGATCGGTGTCTTCCCGGCCGCACTCTCCTGGTGGCTGGGCAACAGGATCCTTGCCCGGCACAACCGGCTGCGCCGTGCAGCGCTCACGGGGTGCGTCTCGACATCCCTGTTCGGCTGCCTGGCCGTGGGCTCCGTCTATTACGGATTCGTCCTCGCGGTCGTCCTCGTCCTCGTCTTCGGACTCCTCGGCCTGCTGAGCCTCTGGGGCACCTGGGCCCTGGCCCGCGACAGGAGATGGGGCGCGGCCATGGCCTCCTTCCCGCTGTGCCTGATCGCGGCCTTCGGGCTCCGCCTCTCCCCCGGCGGAGCGGCGGCGACACTGGCGCATCTGATCGGCTGGACGTGCCTGGCCGTCGCCGTCCTGTTGTGCTCCCTGACGCTCTTCGTACGCCCCGTGCCCAACAGCGCGCCCCCCGGGGGCAGTTGAACGCGCCGTCGCCGGGCCGGTTCCCTGGTACGCACTGAGCGGAACCGGCGCGGACCGGCGCGGAAGGGCGGCTCGTGGACGTACGTGCGGTGGTTGTCGGGGGCGGGTACGCGGGGCTCGTCACGGCCCGGGTGCTGGCCGAACGGTGTGCCGGAGTGACGATCGTCGAGCAGGACACCCTGGGGCCGGATCCGGGTCAGCGCAGAGGCACCCCGCAGAGCCGTCATCCCCACGCGCTGCTGGCCCGCGGCGCGCACATCCTCGAAGACCTCTTCCCGGGCCTGCAGGACGAGTTGACCGACAGAGGCGCCCCCGTCTCGGACTTCGGCCGGTTCCCGATGCTGTATCCGACGGGCTGGTCGCCCCGGGTGCCGACCGGGCTCGTCCTGCAGACCTTCAGCCGTCCGCTCCTCGAAGCCTGCATCCGCCGGCGCGTGCTGGAGGACCGGGCGGTGACCCTGCTCGACGGCACCCGGGTCACGGGAGTCGCCCTCGACGCCCGCCATGAACAGGTGGCCGGCGTACGGACCGAGGGGCACGGCACGCTCCCCGCCGACCTCGTCGTCATCGCCGCCGGGCGGCACTCGCGGCTGCCCGACTGGCTGACCGAGGCCGGGTTCGGCGCGCCCGAAGTCCGCTGCGTCGACGGCAGGTTGTCGTACGTCTCCCGCCTCTACAAGCGCGACACCTCCGCCGACCACACCTGGCAGGCCTCCCTGCAGGCCACCCTCGCGCCCGGCACCGACCGCGGCGGGGCCGTGGTCGCCATCGAGGACGGCCGCTGGCTCGTCTGCCTGCTGGGGGCCGACGGCCGGACGGCCCCCACCGACCCCGACGGCTTCGCCGCCTACGCGGCCGCCCTCGCGAACCCGTACGTCCACCAGATCACCGGAACCGCCGAACCGCTCGGCCCCGCCTACCGCTACGCCGGGCTCGGCAGCGAGTGGCACCGCTACGACCGGCTGCGCCACCGGCCCGCCGGTCTGGTCGTGCTCGGCGACGCGCTCTGCTCGCTCAACCCGCTCTACGGGCACGGCATGACCGTCGCCGCGCAGCAGGCCGTCCTCCTCGGCCGGACGCTCGACGACACCGCCGCGCTCCCCCGCGCCTGCCGCCGCTTCCAGCGGCGGGCGAGCCGGACGCTCACCCTGCCCTGGCTGATGGCGGCGAGCCTGGACCTGGGCTGGCGGCCGGGCCGCAGCCCGCTCCCGGCCGCCCTCGCCCGCCGGATCCTGCACCGGCTACTGCGCCGCATCCCGGACGACCCGGACCTGTACCGGCGCTTCCTCGACGTCCAGCATCTGACGGCGTCCCCCGCCGTCCTCCTGGGCCCGGCCCTGCGGCCCGCCCGTGCCCGCACCGGGAAGACGGCGGAATGAAGACCTCCCCCACGACGGCCTTCCCCGTGAAGACCTTCCCTCCCGCAGGCCACGTCCTCTACCGGCTGCCCGCCTGCGCCCCGGCCCCCGCCCGCATCCGCGAACTCGACGACGCGGTCATGGCGTGGGCCGACGGACCCGCCGAGCGCGACCGCCTGTCGGCCACGCGCGCCGGGGAACTCATCGTCCGCGCCTACCCCGGACTGCGCGAGGACCGGGCGGCGCCCCTGGCCGGCTGGTTCGCCTGGCTCTTCCTCGTCGACGACCTCCACGACCCCGACGGGACGGCCGACGCCGGCGTCGCCTCGCGGCTGCTCGGCACGCTCGTCCCGGAGCCCGGCCCCGTCCCCGACGGACCGCCGCTCGTCCGGCACCTGGCGCACGTCTGGCAGCGCATCGCCCGCACCCAGAGCCGGTGGTGGCGCATGCGGTTCCTCACCCACACCATGCACTTCCTCTCGGCCTTCCGCTACGAGGCCCTCTACCGGCGGCACCGGCGCACCCCCGCACTCCGCGAATACGTCCAACTGCGCCGCGCCTCCGGGTCCGTGACCTCCTGCCTCGACCTCCTCGAATTCGCCACCGGAAGGGAGATACCCCCGCTGCTGCACGAGACCGATCAGCTGCGCGGCATGTTCACCAGGGCCACCGACGTCGTGGTGTGGGTGAACGACGTGGTCTCGCTGGAGAAGGAGCTGCACCTCCGCGAGAGCGTCAACGGAGTGCTCGTGCTGCAGCGCCAGTTCGGGCTCACTGTGCAGGAGGCGGTGAACCGCGTCTACGGCAAAGTGGCCGCCGACGTCCACGCCTTCCATGCGCACGAGCGGGAACTGCAGCGCATGTGCAGCAGCTGGCCGGGGCTCACCGGGCGGGATCTGACGGCCCTGACCGCGTTCACCGACGGCATGAAGGCCTGGATGCGCGCGAACCTCGACTGGTCGGCCCACTGCGCACGTTACCGGCACCGGCAAGCAGCCCCGTGACCCCGCGACAGCAGGAGGCGTCATGAGCACCTTCACCACCGGCACCGCCCCCGGCGCGCTCCCCGGCCTCGGCCACATGTGGCCGCTGCTGCGCGACCCCACCGCCTTCCTCGCCTCCCTCCCGGCCCACGGCGACCTGGTGGAGATCAGGCTCGGCCGGGAACGGGCCTACGTGCCCTGCCACCCCGAGCTCCTGCGGCACGTCCTGACCGACGACCGCACCTTCGACAAGGGCGGCGCCTACTACGACCGGGCCCGGGCCATGGCGGGCAACGGCGTGGCCACCTGCCCGCACCGGGACCACCGCAGGCAGCGGCGGCTCATGCAACCGGCATTCCACCACGACCAGTTGAAGGCGTACGCGGCGGTGATGGAGCACGAGACGGCCGCGCTCGCCGCCTCCTGGGGGGACAGCGAGGTCATCGACGCCTACCCCGTGCTGTACGCCCTCGCGCTGCGCACGGTGACCCGCACCCTCTTCGCCGCGCACGTGGACGAGGCCGTGGTCGAGGAGATCCGGCAGTCCTTCGAGACGGCCTTCAGCGGGTTCTTCCGCCAGATGTTCATGCCGCCGGCCGTGCGCCGCCTGCCGCTCCCCTCCAACCTGCGCCACCGGCGGGCGCTGCGGCACCTGCACGACACCGTCGAGGCGATCGTCGCCGCCTACCGGCGCGACGGGGCCGGCCAGGGCGACCTGCTGTCCGTGCTCTTCTCCTCCCGGGACGAGGACGGCGGCGTACTGACCGACGCCGAGATCCACGACCAGGTCGTGACCGTGCTGGCCGCCGGGACCGAGACCGTCGCCGCCACCCTCACCTGGGCCCTCCAGCTGCTCTCCGGCCACCCGGAGCAGGAACGCAGGCTCCAGGCCGAGGCCGACGCCGTCCTCGGCGGGCGGCCCGCCCGCCGGGACGACATCGCCCGGCTCCCCTTCGCCGCACGCGTCGTCCACGAGACGGTCCGGCTCCATCCGCCCGGCTGGCTGTTCACCCGGGTCACCTCGGCGGAGACCGAACTGGCCGGGCGGCGGCTGCCCCCGGACACCACGGTCGTCATCGCCCCCACCACCGTGCACCGCCGCACCGGGGCGTACGCCCGTCCCCTGGACTTCGACCCGGACCGCTGGCTGGACGACCGGGCCGCCACCCTGCCGCGCGGCGCCTTCCTGGGGTTCGGCGCCGGGGCGCGCAAGTGCATCGGCGACGACTACGGCATGGCCGAGTGCGTACTGGTGCTGGCCACGATCGCCGGCGGCCGGACCGTGCGCGGCGTGCCCGGCGCGGACACCCGGCCCGCGCCCCTGTCGGCCTTCCACCGCCCGCGCCAGCTGCTGCTGCGCCTGGACCGGCGCGCGAACACGGCGTCGTAGCACGGCCGTTGCCGCGCCTGTGCCACACTTCGCTCACCCAGAACCGGCCACGCCGCACCGGCGTCGTCCGCTGGGAAGCGCAGGACCGACCACGGGGGGCGTGCGGTGAGCGGCAGCGAGATCTCCTTCGCCGGCAACTACCACGACATGTGCCATCAGTACGGCACCGAGTCCGGATTCCAGTTCGAATTCTATTGCTCGCGCTGTCAGGACACCTGGCGCTCGCCCTTCGAGCCCTACCGGGGCGGGCGCCTGGCCGGCTGGCTGAACAAGGGGGTCGGGGCGGCATCGGGGCTGCTCGGGTCCGTGGTGAGCGAGGTGTCCACCGCCGCCGAGGGGCTGGCGGGCTCCAGCTGGGGCAGGTCGCGCGACGCCGCGTTCCAGCGTGCCATCACCGCGGCCGAGGGGCACTTCAACCGCTGCGCGCGCTGCGCCTCGTACGTGTGCGGGCGCTGCTGGAACACCGGACAGGGCCTCTGCCTGCACTGCGCGCCCGACACGGCGGGCGAGATGATGGCGGCGCAGCAGCGCGGGCTCAACGACCAGGTGGCGCAGCGCGCCTACGACGAAGGGCAGCGGCGCGGCCAGGAGCACGACGCGGAGACGCCCCGGCAATTGGTGTGCCCCCAGTGCCGCACCGAGACACACGGCGGCCGGTTCTGCATGGGCTGCGGCCACGAGCTGGCGCAGCAGTCGGCGTGCGCGGGGTGCCGGGCGCCGCTGCCGGACGGCGCGGCGTTCTGCCCGGGGTGCGGACAGCGGCGGTAGGCGGGGGTTGGGACACCGGGCCCCTAGGGCCTGTCCGATGGGTCAGTGCGGGCCCCGCGGCGTCCGGTGCGGTGCATCGCAAGGCGGAGCATCATCCGCGTACTGGGCGTACTCGGGTGATGCGACAACGCGGCGAGGTGCCGTGCCGGGCGTCGCGGGGTCTGTGCTGACCCATCGGACAGGCCCTAATAACCGGAGCGGCCCCGGATCCCGCGGACATCCGCGCGATTCTCCCCCGTGTGGCCCTGATTCCTTACCGAATGGAGCAGTAGAACTACGCAGCGGATGCTCCGGCCGGGGTGGCGGGTGAATCTCTGAAGCGAAGGAGGTACACCCAATGAAGTCAATTCGTACCGCTCTCTGTGGAACTCTGACGGCTGTCGCCCTGTGCGCGGCCCCGGCCGCATACGCCCTCAGTCCCGCCCAGGCCGAGGCCCGTCTCGTCCAGGCGGGCCAGGACCATCGTTGCGACCACGGCTGCGGCGACCACGACCGTGACAACGGCCGTGACGACGAAGGCCGGGACGAGGACCACGGCCGTGACGACAACGGCCGCGACGAGGACCACGGGCGTGAGGACCACGGCCGCGACCACGACCACGGGCGTGAGGACCACGGCCGCGACCACGACCACGGGCGTGAGGACCACGGGCGTGGCGAGGACCACGGCCGGGACCACGACCACGGCCGCGGTGAGGACCACGGGCGCGACCACGGCGGCCGTGACCACGGTGGCCGGGACCACGACCACGGCCGTGACAACAGCCGTCCGCACGGTCACAACCACGCGGGCGGCGGCGCCACCGCGATCACCCCGGCCGCGGAGTCCTCTCCCGACGCCTCGACGCTCGTCCTCGCGGGCGGCGCCACGGTGGCCCTGGCCGGTGGTCTGATCTGGAACCGCCGCCGCGCCGCGGCCAAGCGGTGACGGGAAGCGAACCGGCACCATGTCAGAAGCGCGCACAGGTGGTTTCGGCCGCCTGCTGACCGGAGCGGCCTGGACGGCACTGCTGCTGGCCCTGTGGCTACGCGGCCACGACATCGCCGAGGAGCCGATATCCCCGGCTCCGCGGACCGGTGACGCCGCCGCGGCCCGCTCCCCCGCGCGCACCGGCCTGCCCCCGGCACGCGATCCGTTGCCGGGGGCAGGCCCCCAACAGCTGGCGATCGACGCCATCGGCCTGACGGCCCCCATCGAGGGCCACGGCCTCGACCCGCGCGGCGGCGTCGAGACGCCGCCGTACGACAGGCCCAACTCCGTGGCCTGGTACCAGGGCGGTCCGCAGCCCGGCAGCGAGGGCGCCGCCATCCTGGTCGGGCACGTGGACACCGACAAGGCCCCGGCGGTCTTCTACGAGATCCGCTTCCTCAAGCCCGGCACCTCGATCACGGTGACCCGCGCCGACGGCACCACCGCCCGGTTCACGGTGGAGGACGTCGCCCTCGTCGACAAGGACCACTTCGACGACGACAAGGTCTACGGGCCGCACGACGCGGGCCGCGCCGAACTGCGCCTGATCACCTGCGGCGGCAACTACGACCGCGCGCACCACGAGTACGCGGCCAACGTGGTGGTCTCCGCCTATCTGACGGGGGCCGCGAAACCGGCACCCAAGACACCTCCGGCACCCCCGGCGCCGCCTGCACCGCCGCCCCCGGCACCCCCCGCGCCGCCCCGGGTTCCCCAGCCGCCCGAACAGGGCGAGGAGGCCTGACCGCCTTTCCCGGAACGGCAGTTCGCAAACCTGACAGACTATCGACCGGCCCCCGACCACGGCGTGTCCCCGACCGCCGCAGGTCAGGGGCCGGTTCGCTGCTGAACGGACCGGTTGCACGCACTCGGCCGACGCATATACGGCTGATAGAAGAGTCACTCTCGCCCCGCGTCGAAATGAGAGTGCGCATGCTGCTCGAACAGGTCTATCAGGACGCCCCCACCGTCCGGTCGGGAAAACACCGCACGACGGTCAACGAATTCACCGACCAGATACCCGCGCTGCGCCCGGAGGTTCTCCGGGAGGCCACCGAACGGCTCATGGAACTGGGCAAGTTCGACAGCGACAAGATTCTCGTCGAGGAGGACAAGGGCGCGATACTCGGCGGGGCCGTCTCCCTCGCGGCCGGCCTCCCGCTCGCCGTGGCCCGCTGGTACACCTACGACGTCGGGCACAACTCCATCCCGGTGCCCATCGACAGCGAGTACTTCAGCGGAACGCTCCACGTCAACGGCATCGAGCCGGGCGACCGCGTGACGATCGTCGACGACACGATCAGCACCGGCGGCACGCTCATCGCCCTCGTCGAGGCCGTGCAGGCCGCGGGCGCCACGGTCTCCGAGGTGCTGGTCGCCGTGGAGAAGCCCCAGAACGGCGGCCGGGAGAAGGTCGAGGAGCGCTTCGGCATCGACGTCAGGACGCTCGTCAGAATCGCGGTGGACGACACCACCCACCGCGCGTACGTCCTTGACTGACGCACCGTCATATTTCTGCGCCCGACCGAACCGCCGAAGGAGTGCCCCAGCCCATGCCCAGCCACCAGGGCCCGGTCAAGCCCACCGAACTCCACGAACTGACGCACCTCGCCGAGCCGGGAGCCGCCCGGATCTTCGCCAAGTGCGAGTTCCTGAACCCCACCGGCAGCCACAAGGACCGCGTGTTCTCCTACATGCTCGACGAGCTGGAGAAGCAGGGCCGGATCAGCCCCGGCATGACCCTCGTCGAATGCTCCACCGGAAACGGCGGGGCCGCGCTCTCCCGTGTCGGCAGGGACCGCGGATACAAGATCGCCATCATCATGCCGGCCGGCATGACCGAGGAACGCCGCAAGCAGATCGAGACGTTCGGCGCCACCATCATCGAGACCTCCCAGGACGGCTTCCTCCTGGAGAGCGAGGACACCGCGCGGCAGTACGTCGCGGACCACCCCGGCAGCCACTTCCTCGACCAGTCGACCAACGAGCTGAACTGGCGTTCCTGGCGCAGCTGCGGCACCGAGATCGTCGCCGGGATGAAGGAACGCGGGCTCGTGCCCGGCCACTTCATCTGCTCCGTCGGCACGGGCGGCACCTTCACCGGCATCGCCGACGTCCTCAAGGCCGAGTACCCGGACATCGTCACCACCGCGGTGGAGGTGGACCGTTCGGCCGCCCTCTACGCCAAGCGCAAGGGCCTGCCCTTCGAGCACCACGCGCACAACATGATGGGGCTGGGGCCGGGCAAGGTGCCGTCCAACCTCCGCGAGGAGCTGGTCGACGAAGTCGAGCTGATCACGGGCGACGACGGCTGGACGACGATGAAACGCCTGATCGCCGAGGAGGGCCTGTTCACCGGCCCCACGGCGGGCGGCAACATCTTCGCCGCGCAGCGCCTGGCGCGGACGCTGCCGCCGGAAGAGGTGGTGGTCACCGTCCTGTTCGACGCGGCCTGGAAGTACTTCAGCATCTGGGACGGCAAGTACCGCGACTACGAGGCCGCCGGGGAGCGCACGCAGTGACGGGGCCGGGAGAGCGGCTCACCGCGGTGGCCGGGCGGCTGCGGGAGGCCTGCGAGCGGGCCGGGCGGCCGGCGGACGGCGTGGCGCTGATCGCCGTGAGCAAGTTCCACCCGGAGGCGGCCGTCCTCGACGCGCTGGCGACCGGGCACCGGTGCTTCGGGGAGAGCAGGGTGCAGGAGGCGCAGACCAAGTGGCCCGCGCTGCGCGAGCGTCACCCGGACGCCGAGCTGCATCTGATCGGTTCGCTGCAGACCAACAAGGCCGCGGCCGCGGTCGGTCTCTTCGACGTCGTCCACTCCGTGGACCGGCCGAAGCTGGCGGCGGGCCTGGCCGCAGCCATGGAGCGCACGGGCCGGCGGCCGCGCTGCCTGATCCAGGTGGACACCGGCGCGGAGACGCAGAAGGGCGGGGTCCTGGTCGACTCGCTGGCGGCCCTGGTGAAGGAGTGCCGGGACGTCTGCGGACTGCCGCTCACCGGGCTGATGTGCATCCCGCCCGCCGGGGAGGACCCGGTGCCGCATTTCCGGCTGCTGCGGTCGCTGGCGGCCGAACACGGCCTGGACGAGGTGAGCATGGGCATGAGCGCGGACTTCGAGGCGGCCGTCGCCGAGGGCGCGACGATGGTGCGGGTCGGCTCCGCGGTGTTCGGGCCGCGGCCCCGCGCCGGGGTCTGACGGGAGCGGAAGGGGGCGGTGTGGTACCGCTGTTGGTGTTCAGTGCGCTCTCGGCACTGGTGGACGTGTTCGCGGGCGACCGGCTGCAGCGGGTGGACCCGGGCAGTGTGGCCGCCGTGGCCTTCACCGCCACGGGCGTGGTGTTCTGCACCGCCGCCGCGGTCCGGCTGCGGTGGGCGCGGCTGGTGGCGGTGGTGCGCGAGCACGGCAGGGACCTGGCCGTGCTCAACCTCTCCACGGCCGTCACCTGGCTGACCCTGCTCTACGCGCTGAAGCTGATGGAGCCCGCGATCGCCAACGTCGTGTCGATCGCCGTCGGCCCGGCCTGCACCGTGGTGCTGCAGGCGGTGTGGTGGCGACGGGACCGGGTGCTGCCGGGCGAGGTCGTGTCCTCGTGCGGGATCCTGGCGACGCTGGTGGTGCTGGTGTGGATGTCGCTGGCCGGGCGCAGCGGGGTGGGTGCCCGGGACCTGGCGCCGATGCTGCTGGGGGTGCTGGCGGCGGTGGTCTCCGGTGCCGCGTCCGCCGCGAACGTGGTCTTCTCGGCGCGGCTGGGCGCGTCCGGCCTGGACGTGCCCACGGTGCTGGGGCTGCGGTTCGGCGCGGTGGCGGTGGGCGGCTGGGTGCTGGCCGGGGCGGGCGGGTCCGGCGAGCTGCCGCGGGCGGTGGCGCCGGGGCTGGTGGTCGCGGTGATCGGGGTGGCCGTTCCGGCGTATCTGGTGCAGCTGGGGGTGCGCCGGGTGGCCCCGGTGACCGCCTCCATGATCATTTCACTGGCCCCGGCCATGACCCTGCTGCTGCAGATGGCCGACCCGCGACTGTCCTTCTCCCCGTCCTCGGCCGTGGGCATCGCGGTGATCACGGCACTCATCGGCGCGGGCCTGCTGGCGCGGCGCGGAGAACGACAGCCGACGGTGGTAGAGGAGAAGGGTGACAGCACACATGCACTGCGTGATCGTTGATGCGTTCTCGACCGGGAGGTTCCTGCCGGCCGCGCTGGCGCGGCGCGGCGTGGCCTGCACCCACGTCCAGAGTTCGGAGGCGGTTCCCGAGTTCTATCTGCGGACCTTCCCGTCCGGTGCGTTCGCCCCCGAGGACGCCCTGGTGCACCGGGGCGGGTCCGACGGGCTCGACGGGCTCGTGGCCGAACTCGCCCGGCGGGGACCGGTGTTCGTGGTGGCGGGGGCGGAGACCGGCGTCGACCTCGCCGACGCGCTGGCCCACCGACTGGGCGTGCCCGGCAACGCCGTGGACGCGGGCCGGGTCCGGCGGGACAAGTACGAGATGGCCATGGCCGTGCGCGGGCACGGGCTGCGGGCGCCGGACACCCTGCGCACCCACCGGTTCGAGGCGGCCCGCTCCTGGGCCGAGGCGTACGACCGGTGGCCGCTGGTGGTCAAGCCCGCCGACAGCGCGGGCACGGACAACGTGTTCTTCTGCTCCAACACGGTCGAGATGTGCACCGCGTTCTCCCGCATCCTGGGCTCCCCCAGCCTGATGGGGACGGCCAACAGGACCGTGGTCGTCCAGGAGTTCCTGGCGGGCACCGAGTACTTCGCCAACTCCGTGAGCGTGGCCGGCCGGCACCACGTCGCGGAGATCTGGCGCTACCACAAGCGCCCGGGACGGGGCGGGGCGGCCGTCTACGACTACGAGGAGCCGCTGCCCGACGACGACCCGGCGGCCCGGCTGATCCGCCCCTACCTGCTCGGCGTCCTGGACGCGCTCGGCGTGCGGCACGGCCCGGCACACTCGGAGATCATGCTGACCGAGCACGGGCCGGTGCTCGTCGAGTGCGGGGCGCGGCTGGCCGGTTCGATCCTGCCGCACGTCGTCGACCGCTGCTTCGGCACCAACCACGTGGACCTCACCGCCGAGGCACTGTCGGACCCCACAGGATTCCGGACATGGGCCGACCGGCCCGCCGAGCTCAAGACGCACATGCGCTACGTGTCGCTGATCTCGCCCGCATCGGGCCGGATCACCTCCCTGTCGGGCTTCGAGCGGCTCCGCGGCCTGGAGTCGTTCGCCGGGCTCCAACTGGGTGTGGGCGTCGGCGACATGCTGGCACCGACCGTGGACTCGGCCACCTCGCCGGGCGTCTGCTACCTGCTGCACGACGACCCCGGCCAGATCGAGGCCGACTACGCGGCACTGCGCGCCGCGGAACTGGACGGGCTGTACGCGGTGCAGTGACGCGTCGGCCTCTGGCGTTCCGGGGCCGTGCGGGGCAGGCTAAGCCCCGTAAGGGGCGCGGGGCTGCAACATATGCGGCTCCGCCGCGTGGGCGCGACCGGGCGCCCCGTCAGGGGCGCGGGGCTGTCACATCATGCGGCTCCGCCGCGTGGGCGCGACCAGCCACAGACGGCCCGCAGCCGACGCACCACCCCAGGGGTCCGGGGCACAGGCACCCGGAACCGCACCGAGGAGGCGCATGCCGTGTCACCGCACCCACCCGGCCGTCCGCAGGACGTCTCCCGCATCGCGATCACCCCGGCGGCGGCCGAGGTGCTCCGCCGGCTGCGCGCGCAGCACGGCCCGCTGATGTTCCACCAGTCCGGCGGCTGCTGCGACGGCAGTTCGCCGATGTGCTACCCGCGCGGCGAGTTCCGCACCGGCGGCTCCGACGTGCTGCTCGCGGAGCTGACCGTCGAGGGCGTGGCCGAGCCGACCGGATTCTGGATGTCGGCCGAGCAGTTCGAGCGCTGGCGCCACACCCACCTCACGGTGGACGTGGTGCCGGGGCGCGGCAGCGGCTTCTCGCTGGAGGCCCCCGAGGGGGTGCGCTTCCTCATCCGCTCACGACTGCTGACGGACGAGGAAGCCCGGTTGCTGGACGGGCGCGTGATCGGGCGCCCCGTCAGGGGCGCGGGGAACTGCGCGACAAGCCACAACGAACCCGCAGACAACGCACCGCACTCCCCCCGGGGCTAGGGCGTGTCCGATGGGTCAGCACAGGCCCTGCGACGCTCCCCCAGCTACCTCCCCCAGCTACCGCTGGGGGTGCCCCCAGGAGGTACCCCCAGGTACGGCGCCTCGCCGCGTTGTCGCATCACCCGAGTACGCCCAGTACGCGGGTAATGCTCCGCCTTGCGATCCTCCCCCAGCTACCGCTGGGGGTGCCCCCAGCACCAGACGCCGCAGGGCCCGCACTGACCCATCGGACACGCCCTAGGACGCGGCATCGGCCAGCGAGAGCGTGTGCAGGCGCTCCGGCGGGCCGGGGCGCGCGTAGTACCAGCCCTGCGCGGTGTCGCAGCCCAGCGACCGCAGGTGGTCGGCCTGGGTGCCGGTCTCCACGCCCTCGACGGTCACCGACAGGTCCAGGGTGTGGGCGAGGGAGACGATCCCCTCGACGATCTTCACGTCGACGGGGTCGGCCGGTGACTGCTGCATGCCGCGGGTGAAGGAGCGGTCGAGCTTGAGCGTGCTGACGGGCAGCCGGCGGAGGTAGGAGAGGTTGGAGTAGCCGGTGCCGAAGTCGTCGAGGGCGATGTCGACGCCGAGTTCGGCGAGCCGGCGCAGGGTGCGCAGCTCCTCCTCGTCGGCGCCGATGAGCGCGTTCTCGGTGACCTCCAGGCACAGGGCCGCGGGGTCGAGCCCGGCGTCGTCGAGGACGGCGACGGTGTCGGCGACGAGGGTGGGGCAGCGCAGCTGCGAGGGCGAGAGGTTGACGTTGACCCGCAGCGGCCCGCCGCCCTCCCCCTCGCAGGCCCACGCGCGGGCCTGCCGGGCGGCCTGCTCCAGCACCCAGCGGCCCAGCGGCACGATCAGGCCGGTGCTCTCGGCGAGCGGGATGAACTGGTCGGGCCCCAGCACCCCGTGCACCGGGTGCAGCCAGCGGACCAGGGCCTCGGCCCCGCGCACGGTGCCGTCCTCCAGGCGGACCAGCGGCTGGTACTCGATGAAGAACTCGCCGTTGTCGAGCGCGGCGGGGAGGCAGGTGGTGAGGCTGTGCCGGGCGATGGCGCGGGCGTCGGAGTCGGCGTCGGCGGTCTCGTAGCGGTTGCCGCCGGCCGCCTTGGCCCGGTACATGGTGATGTCGGCGCTGCGCAGCACCTCGGCCGCGCCGGACTCGCCCGCGGCGCCGGTGACGATGCCGATGCTGGCGCGCACGGCCAGGTCCCGGCCGTCCACGGTCACGGGGCCGGAGAGCGCGGCGAGCATCCGGCGGGCGAGGGCCGCGGCGTCGGTGTCCGCGGCGGGGCCGGCGGTCAGGGCCACGAACTCGTCGCCGCCCAGGCGCGCCATGAATTCCCCGGGGCCGCAGACGCAGGAGCGCAGCCGCTCGGCGACGGCGACGAGCAGCCGGTCGCCGACGGCGTGGCCGAGGCTGTCGTTGACGGCCTTGAAGCCGTCGAGGTCGAGGTAGCACAGGCCGAAGCGGGCGCCCTCCGCGCCGGTCTCCAGGGCCCGGTCGAGACATTCGAAGAACAGGGTGCGGTTGGGCAGCCCGGTGAGGGCGTCGTGCGTGGCCTCGTACCGCAACCGCTCGTGCAGCACGCGGCGTTCGGTGATGTCCTCCATGAGCGCGAGCTGGTACTGCGGCCGGCCCGCCGGGTCGCGCAGCAGGGCGACGGACATGTCGGTCCACAGCACGCTGCCGTCGCCGCGGTAGTAGGGCTTCTCGACGCGGTAGTAGTCGCGGTCGCCGCGCACGAGTTCGCGGTACAGGCCCCAGATGCCGGGCTCGTCGTCGGGGTGCACCAGCTCGCCGACGTTGCGGCCGGTCACCTCCTGCTCCAGGCCGCCGAACATGCGGATCAGCGCGTCGTTGACGTCCATGATGCGGCCGTCGACGTCCGCGATGCCCACGCCGACGGCCGCTCCCTCGAACACCGCGCGGAAGCGGGCCTCGCTGGACTGCAGGGCCTGTTCGGCCTCGGCCCGGGCGAGGCGGGCGGCGGCCTGCTGCTCGGCGACGGTGTGCTCGTGCAGGGCACGCGCGAAACCGGCGGCGACGGCGTGCTGCAGCCGGGCGCAGCGGGCGCGGCTCTCCTCGGGGGAGACATCGGGGCCCGGCGGGCAGTACAGCACGAGGTAGGCGTCGATGACGCCGAGGACGAGCGGCAGCACCTCGGGGTCGGTGCACTGCGCCCGGACGAGCGCGGTGCCGACCTCGGTGGCAGGCCGGGGGTCGAAGACGCGGGCGTGCAGCACGTCGCGCAGCGTGGCCGCCAGGGGCAGCAGCTGGTTCTCGAACTCGGCACGGGTCAGCGGGGTCTCCGCGGTGGGGTGGAGCGCCCGGCTCCAGATCGCGGCGAAGCGCCGGAGCCGGTCGTCGTGCCCGGTCCGGTCACCCAAGAGCAAACCGGTTGTGCGGTTCGGACCGGTCGCACGGCGCTCCATCAGACTGTCTCTCCAGCTCATCGGAGGGGTGATGACAGGAGGCTACCGATCGCACGTTCGAAGGGAAGTGCCAAACGGAAATAGGCGATCCGCATTCGGCCGCTGTGCACCTTCCGCCTCCTGCGCCCGTTTCTGCACAAACGATCACGCTATCGGCAGCATCGTTGGCCGCTGCAAGCAATGATCGCAAATAAATGATCACATAAAGACCCGATGCGCAATACCTCCGGGGTACCGGATCGGTGCGGCACCCTCCACCGGAGGGTGCCGCGCCGCTTCCCGCTCAGCGCACTCCCACCGAGGCCAGCGCGCGCCGCTGGGCCGGGGAGATCCGGGTGGGGAAGTAGAGGTAGCAGACGCCACCGGAGCCGCTCTTGACCTGGCCCTGGGCGTTGCGGCGCTTGGTCCGCAGCCAGATGTTCTCGAACTGCCGCCGCTTGTAGACCCGTTCGACCTCGGCATCGGTCTTCGCCGCCGGGTCGTGCACGACCACGTCCCCGGACCGCGTGAATCCGGTCACGCACATCAGGTGGCCGGCCGTGCCGTAGCCCGCGCCGTCGAGCTCCGAGGCGAGGAAGGACTGCGAGGTGATGACCGGGATCCCCGCCCGCACCAGCCGCTCGGCCTCGTTCAGTGTGCGCAGCCGGGTGATCACGGCCTGCATGTCGTGGTACGTGGCCGCGTAGGCGGCGTTGAACGGCCAGTTGCCGCAGCCCTGGTACTGGTAGTCGTACGTGAACCGGGCCGCGTGGCAGACGTCGGGGTCCGCGTACGAGGGGTCGACCCAGGCGAGGTCCCGGGGCGTCGGCCTGCGGCCCCAGTACTCCAGGACCATCTGCGAGGAGGTGGGACTGCACCAGGCCTCCCCGCCGTTGTCGTACTGCGGGTACTGCCCCTTGTGGATCTCCTGCGAGTAGCGCGGCACGTTGAGCCTGTGCCCCGCCCCCTCGCCCGGCCGGGAGGCCGGGACGGTGAAGCGGTCCGGGACCGCGGACGCCATGGCGCCGAGCCGCCAGACGGTGGGCGTCAGCGAGGTGCCGGGCTTGCGGTACAGGGTGAGGCGGAGCTCGTAGGAGACCAGGCGCAGGCCGCCCGACGGGTCGTTCACGGCGAGGGTGTCGGTCGAGACGCCGCTCCTCTTGTCGCTCTGCCCGTCGACGGAGGTGCGCCGGATGTCGCCGGTCCCGTCGCCGGCCGTCCAGCGGCCCATGACGTACCAGGGCGTCCGCGTGCGGTCGTTGTAGGCGGCGCGCACCTCGGCCTGGAGCCAGGTGCCGGCCGGGGCGTGGACGTTCCAGGAGACGACGATCTCGGTGGCCGGGGCGGGGAGCGTATGGACGGGGGAGCTCCACGTGGCGTACTCCCACTCCGAGGTGACGTGGGTGTGCGGGTCCGCGTACGTCCGGGTGCCGAGGGCGTGGGCGATGCACAGCCCCGGGCGCCCCTCGCCGAGCACCCTGGTGCCGGACCCTCTGCCGCCGGCCCACTGGGGATAGGTGGTCCAGGCCCGGTAGTCGACGGAGGCCTCCGCGCGCGGCGCGGCGGTGGCGACGGGCGTGCTCGCCGCGGCGAGGGCGAGGGCTGCGGCGAGCACGGTGCGGCGGGGTGTGGCTCTGCTGGACATGGCGGGTGGCCCCCAGTCGTGGGAAGTCGGACGTGGGTCGCGTGCGGAAGGTTCTTTCCCCTGCTGCCCGGTACACCAATCGGGCCGTCCGGCCCGTGTACACGGCACCACGGCGCCCCGAAGGGGCGCGGGGCGGTTACCTATGCGGCTCCGCCGCGTGGGCGCGACCGGCCACGACGCGCCCGCAGTCGAGGCTCTCCCAGCTACCGCTGGGAGGTACACCCAGGGGCTGCGCCCCGGACCCCCGGGGTGGTGCGTCGACTGCAGGCCGGCGGTGGCCGGTCGCGCCCACGCGGCGGAGCCGCTGGGGGTACCCCCAGCGGTAGCTGGGGGAGTAACAGCCCCGCGCCCCTTACGGGGCGCACCGCACCCGTAGGGTGACCCCGTGAACGACCCCCTCCCCGCCCTCGCGGGCCGGCTGCAGGCCCTGCCCCCCTCGCTCGGCCCCGTCCGGCTCGTCGCCGTCGACGGGCACGCCGGCTCCGGCAAGACCACCTTCGCCGCGCGGCTGGCCGCCGCCCTGGGCGGCGCCCCCGTCCTGCACCTGGACGACCTCGCCACCCACGACGAGTTGTTCGCCTGGACGGACCGGCTCCGGGACAAGGTCCTCGCCCCGCTCTCGCGCGGTGAGACGGCGCACTACCGCGCCTACGACTGGACGGCCCGCCGCTTCGCCGGGCCGGAACGGGCCCTCGCCCCCGCCCCGGTGGTGATCATCGAGGGCGTGGGCGCAGGCCGCAGCGCCCTGCGGCCCCGCCTCGCCTGCCTGTTGTGGATGGAGCTGCACCACGAGGGGTCCTGGGCCCGGGGTCAACTCCGTGACGGCCCCGTGCAGGCCGAATTCTGGGACGGCTGGAAGCGAGCGGAGCGCATGCATTTCGCGACCGACCCCTCGCGCCCGTATGCCGAACTCCTGGTGCTGCAGTGCACAGAGGGGTACGAGTTGCTGCCGGGACCCATGGCCACCGCCTGAACTCCCCTTATCCTCACGCTCGGTGATGATCCTCCGTCCCCGCCCTCCCCGGCGGCGTACGAATCCCCGCCGACTCCCCCAACTCGGCTTGACCCAGGGGCCGTACAGGAATTACGTTCTCAATGTGCGGCCCCCGAGGGCCGCTTGCGGACACGAAGCCCCCGGTTGTTCCCCCGTGATCGGGGGCTTCGTACTGCCTGCCATGCTCGCATTTTGCGCCGTTTGCCCCCTTGCCGTACCCCGCCTGGTCACCCTCGGTGACCGTTCTGCGGATCGCTCTTCCGTCCGCCCCCTGATCACCCGTGCGCCGTGAACTGCGCTCCCCGCACCCTTCGGCCCATCCCGACCGCGCAGGTACGATGCGAGGCGGCGCACCCTTCGGCGGGAACCCCGCGGGACCTGTTGCCGGGTGCGCCGAGAGCACTGGTCAACTCCCGTCCACAGCACAGCGGTTCGGAAAGGCGCGGCCAGGCACTCGCCCGGCAGCACGCTACGGGGGCAGGTTTGTGGGGGACGTGATGGATCTCGGCATGCAGGGCCCGCCCGCCCCGGCCGATCTCGCCTGGCTGCGCGCCGTCGACGCCTACACCATGGGCGCCTACGCGCAGGCCGAGGAGGAGTTCCGGACGGCGGTGCGCATCGACCCGGGCATGGCCGACGCCTGGCTCGGGCTGCATGCGCTGCGCGCCGACACCACCACGGCGCTGCTGCGGATGTACCGGCACCGCGACAGGTTCGGCGAGCAGCGCGCCCGGCACCGGCGCCCGCTGAACTCCTGGTACTGGCTGGGCTGGTGGGTCCAGCCGCTGCTGGAGACCGGCCGCGACCTGCTCCTCGCCCACGCCTCGCACTGGCTCGACGGCCGGCACGTCCCCGAGCTGGACCGGGCCCTGGCCGGCTGTCCCCCGGCCGAGACCGACGCCCAGGTGCGCTTCCTGCACGCCTGCCGCGCCTACCTGGTCAAGGACTGGGAACAGCTCATCCGGCACACCGAACCCCTGCTGGACGACGCCCTGCTGGGCATCGAGGCCGGGCTGTTCGGCGGCATGGCCCGGGTGCGGCTGGAGATGTACGGACAGGCCGAGCCGCTGCTCGCCGCCGCGCTGATGCGGTGCCGCAGCGAGCAGCCGCAGCGCAAGGAACTGCGCTACTGGCTCGCCCGGGCGCACGAGGGCACCGGCCGCAGCGCCGCCGCCCTCCCGCTCTACCGGGCGGTCCACCGGGTGGACCCGTCCTTCATGGACACCTCGGCCCGGCTGACCGCCATCGCCGACGCGGACGGCCTGGACGACCATCTGGGCCTGCCGACCGTCCCCCTCGGCGGCGGCAGCCCCCCGCCGGAGGCCGACCCGCAGCCCGGCCCGGCGGTCCCCCCGGCGGGACCGGCCGGCCAGGGCGGCCCGGGCGGACGCACCTCCCCCGGCCCCCTCGACAACCGCGGCCTCCTCACCGGCACGGACCCCGAGCCCCCCGGCACCGCCCCGGTCGACGCCGACGGCGTGCGCGAGAAGTTCCGCGTGCCCGCCCAGCCCCTCCCCCAGCCGCTGCCCGGACGCTCCGACCCCGTCCTGCTGGCCAAGGCGCTCGCCGAACTGGAGCGGATGGTCGGGCTGGAGCCCGTCAAACGGCAGGTGCGGGCGCTGTCCGCACAGCTGCACATGGCACGGCTGCGCGCCGGGCAGGGCCTGCCCGTCCAGCCGCCCAAGCGGCACTTCGTCTTCTCCGGCCCCTCGGGCACCGGCAAGACCACCGTCGCCCGCATCCTCGGCCGGGTCTTCTACGCGCTCGGCCTGCTCGGCGGCGACCACCTGGTCGAGGCCCAGCGGGCGGACCTGGTGGGCGAGTTCCTCGGACAGACGGCCGTGAAGGCCAACGAACTGATCGACTCCGCGCTCGGCGGCGTGCTCTTCGTCGACGAGGCCTACAGCCTCTCCAACTCCGGCTACAGCAAGGGCGACGCCTACGGCGACGAGGCCCTGCAGGTGCTGCTCAAGCGCGCCGAGGACAACCGCGACCGCCTGGTGGTCATCCTGGCCGGCTACCCCGAGGGCATGGACCGCCTGCTGGCCGCCAACCCCGGCCTGGGCTCCCGCTTCACCACGCGCGTCGACTTCCCCAGCTACCGCCCCGCCGAACTCACCGACATCGGCGAGGTCCTGGCCGGGGAGAACGGCGACGCCTGGGACGAGGAGTCCCTGGAGGAACTGCGCAGCATCAGCGCCCACGTGGTCGAGCAGGGCTGGATCGACGAACTGGGCAACGGCCGGTTCCTGCGCACCCTCTACGAGAAGAGCTGCGCCTACCGCGACCTGCGCCTGTCCGTCTGCCCCTGCACCCCCACCCGCGACGACCTGGCCACCCTCCGCCTCCCGGACCTGATGCAGGCCTACGGCGAGGTCCTCTCGGGCCCCGGCTGGGGCGTCACCCGCCGCGAGACGAGGGACCCCCAGGACCCGCAGTAGGGGTCCCGGGGGCCGGGTTTCGGGCCGGCGGGTCAGCCCGCCAGCACCTCCTGTTCCTGCGCGGCCCGCGGCACCCGCGCCACGACGGGCGCGGCCCGGTGCGCCGGATCCCGCACCTCGCCGACCAGCATCTCCAGCACGTCCTCCAGGGCGACGAGCCCCAGCACGCGCCCCGACGCATCGGTGACCGCGGCCAGATGGGCGGCGGCCCGCCGCATCACCGTCAGCGCATCGTCCAGCGGCAGTTCGGCCCGTACGGTCTCCACCCGCCGCCACACGTGCTGCGGCACGGCCCGTTCCCGGTCCTCCAGATCCAGCACATCCTTGACGTGCAGATAGCCCATGAAGGCCCCGCCGGGTGACGCACACACGGGGAAGCGGGAATAGCCGGTCCGTACGGTCAGCTCCTCGACCTGCCGCGGGGTGACCGACGGGTCGACGGTCACCAGCGTCGCGGGGTCGAGCAGCACGTCGGTCACCGGCCGGCTGCCCAGCTCCAGCGCGTCCTCCAACCGCTCCTGCTCGGCGGGCTCCAGGAGCCCGGCCTGCCGCGAGTCCTCCACGAGGTGCGTCAGCTGCTCACTGGTGAACACCGCCTCGACCTCGTCCTTGGGCTCGACCCGGAACAGCCGCAGCACCGCGTGCGCACAGGCGCCCAGCAGCCGCGTGACCGGCCGGCACACCCGCTCGAAGGCGACCAGCCCCGGGCCCAGCCACAGCGCGGCCCGGTCCGGCGCGGACATCGCGAGGTTCTTCGGCACCATCTCGCCGATCACCAGGTGCAGGAACACCACCAGGGCCAGGGCGATGACGTAGCCCAGCGGATGCACCAACTGGTCGGGCAGCCCCACCGCGTGGAAGACCGGCTCCAGCAGCGCCGCCACCGTCGGCTCGGCGACCGCACCGAGGGTCAGCGAGCACACGGTGATGCCGAACTGGGCGGCGGCCATCATCTGCGGCAGGTTCTCCAGCCCGGTCAGCACCGTCCGGGCGCGGCCCGAACCCTCGGCCGCCTTCGGCTCGATCTGGCTGCGCCGCACGGACACGAGCGCGAACTCCGCGCCCACAAAGAAGCCGTTGGCCAGCACCAGCACGCCGGCGAAGAAGAGTTGCAACACGCTCATCGGACGTCCCCCGGGGTACCGCCGGTGCGCACGATCCGTACGCGCTCGGCCCGGTGGTGGCCCACGCGCCGCACCGACAGCCACCAGCCCGGCAGCTCCGCGGCGTCCCCGGGCACGGGAATCCGTCCCAGCAGGTCGGCGACGAGTCCGGCGACGGTCTCGTACGGGCCGTCGGGCGCCTCCAGCCCGATGCGCCGCAGCGTGTCGACCCGGCAGCCGCCGTCCGCGTCCCACGCGGAGCGGCCGTCCTCACAGGCCACGGGCGCCAGTTCGGGCCGGTCGGCGTCCAGCGCGTCGTGCTCGTCGCGCACTTCGCCGACGAGCTCCTCGACGATGTCCTCCAGGGTGACCACGCCGGCCGTGCCGCCGTACTCGTCGACGACCACGGCTATCGGCTGCTCGCTGCGCAGCTGCTCCAGCAGCGGCTGCACGGGCAGGGTCTCGGGGACGAGCATGGGGGACACGGCGATCCGCCCGACGGGCGTGCGCCCGCGGTCGGGCCGGGGCACCGCGAGGGCGTCCTTGAGGTGCACCATGCCGACGACCTCGTCCAGCCGCTCCCGGTAGACGGGGAAGCGGGAGAGGCCGGTGGCGCGGGTGAGGTTGAGCACGTCCTCGGCGGTCGCGGTCGACTGCAGGGCGCTGACCTTCACCCGCGGGGTCATCACGTGCTGGGCGGTGAGATCGCCCAGCGACAGGGTGCGCACGAACAGGTCGGCGGTGTCCTGCTCCAGCGCACCGGCCAGGGCCGAGTGCCGCGCGAGCGAGACGAGTTCGCCGGGGGTGCGGGCGGAGGCGAGCTCCTCGGCGGGCTCGACGCCCAGCGCCCGCACGAGCCGGTTGGCGACCGTGTCGAGCAGGGTGATCACGGGCCGGAAGAGGTGGGTGAAGACGCTCTGCGGGCCGGCCACGAAACGGGCGACCTGCAGCGGCCGGGAGACGGCCCAGTTCTTGGGCACGAGCTCGCCGACGACCATCTGCACCGCGGAGGCGACCAGCATGCCCGCCACGACGGCGACGCCGGAGGCGGCACCGGCCGGCAGCCCGGCCGCGGTGACCGGCCCGGCCAGCAGCCGGCCGAGCGCGGGCTCGGCCAGCATGCCGACAGCCAAGGAGGTGATGGTGATGCCCAGTTGGGTCCCGGAGAGCTGGAAGGACAGCTCGCGCAGGGAGTCGACCACGGTCCGGGCGCGGGGGTCGCCATCCGCCGCGGCCCGCTCGGCCTCCGGCTTTCCGACGGTGACCAGACCGAACTCGGCGGCGACGAAGAAGCCGTTCGCCAGGATCAGGAGCAGTGCTGCGGCAAGCAGCAGAAGGGATACGGTGACACTCATGACGCCGCCTCGCGAGGGGAGGCGGCGCAGGTACTACAGGACGATCCGTCCATTGCCGGAGGGAGTCACTCCTCGGTTCGCAGGTACCCCGGTCGGGGCGGGCACGTGTGTGCCCGGGGGACCAGAGTAATCAAGAAACCCGCACGATGGACCACGTCAGGCCGCGGAAGCACCGGTGCCGTGCGCCTCGACCAGGGCCCGGAGCGCCCGGAAGTCGGCGATGGCCCGCTCCTTGGCCACGCCGGGCTGAATGCCCATGGCGGGCAGGCTGGTGCCGTCGGAGAGGTCGAGGTGCACCCAGGCGTCGCCGTTGCGCAGGTTCACGCGGACGATCTCCGCCCAGGCCAGCCGGCGGCTGCGGGTGAGGTTCACCACGGTCACGCCGTCCGGGGTGGCGACGACCTTGGGACGGCTGAGCAGGAAGAGGACCCCGAGGCCGAGCAGCCCGGTGGTGATGAAGGTGATCCGGTCCCCGGTGGACAGGGCCTCCAGCATCAGCGAGACCACCGTGAGCGCGACGAGCAGCGCGACGCCCATGCTCAGCAGGACGATGCGGGTGCGGGTCGGGCGGAAGGTGACGGGCAGCTCGGGCACGGTGTTCTCCTCCGGGCTCTCTTCGTACGTGCGGGACCGGAGGTCAGAGGCGGCAGGCGTGGATGCCGGTGGTCAGGATGGCGCGGGCGCCGAGCTCGTACAGCTCGTCCATGATCCGCTGGGCGTCCTTCGCCGGGACCATCGAACGGACCGCGACCCAGCCCTCGTGGTGCAGCGGGGAGACGGTGGGCGACTCCAGGCCGGGGGTGAGGGCGACGGCGCGCTCGACGTGCTCGACACGGATGTCGTAGTCCATCATCACGTAGCGCCGGGCGACCAGGACGCCCTGCATGCGGCGCAGGAACTGCTGCACCTTGGGGTCGTCGGCCGGGGCGCCGGTGCGCCGGATGACCACGGCCTCGGACTGCATGATCGGCTCGCCGATGATCTCCAGCCCGGCGTTGCGCAGGGTGGTGCCGGTCTCCACGACGTCCGCGATGATCTCGGCGACGCCCAGCTGGATGGCGGTCTCGACGGCGCCGTCGAGGTGGACGACGGAGGCGTCCACGCCGTTGTCGGCGAGGTGCTTGGTGACCAGGCCGGAGAAGGAGGTGGCGATGGTCATGCCGCCGAAGTCGGCGACGTCCTTCGCGGTGCCCGGGCGGGTCGCGTAGCGGAAGGTGGAGCCCGCGAAGCCGAGCTGCATGATCTCCTCGGCCTGCGAGCCGGAGTCGAGCAGCAGGTCGCGGCCGGTGATGCCGATGTCGAGCTTGCCGGAGCCCACGTAGACGGCGATGTCGCGGGGACGCAGGAAGAAGAACTCGACCTCGTTCTCCGCGTCGACGAGGACGAGCTCCCTGCGGTCCTTGCGCTGGCGGTAGCCGGCCTCATGGAGCATCGCCGACGCAGGCTCGGAGAGAGAACCCTTGTTGGGGACGGCGATGCGCAGCATGAGGTCGGTTTCCTTCGCGGAGTGCTGGTTTTTGGCTGATTTTTTTAACGGCGAACTGATCGGCTGATCAGAGATGGGCGTAGACGTCGTCCAGGGAGATTCCCCGGGCGACCATCATCACCTGGAGGTGGTAGAGGAGCTGGGAGATCTCCTCGGCGGTGGCCTCGGCGCCCTCGTACTCGGCGGCCATCCACACCTCGGCCGCCTCTTCGACGACCTTCTTGCCGATGGCATGCACACCCTTGCCCACCAGTTCGGCGGTACGGGAGGTGGCGGGGTCGCCGGAGGCCTTCTGCTGGAGCTCGGCGAAGAGCTCCTCGAACGTCTTCCTGTCCATGGTGACCCCTACCCTACGGGGTCCGCCGCGGCGCTCAGTGCCAGGGCTCGGACACCGACCGCAGGACGGACGCCGTGGTGAGCGCCGCGGTGACCGCCTCGTGGCCCTTGTCCTCGGACGAGCCCTCCAGCCCGGCACGGTCCAGCGCCTGCTCCTCGGTGTCGCAGGTCAGCACGCCGAACCCGATGGGGACCCCGGTGTCGACCGACACCTGGGTGAGCCCCTGGGTGACGCCCTGGCACACGTACTCGAAGTGGGGCGTACCACCACGGATGACGACACCGAGGGCGACGATCGCGTCGTAGCCGCGGCCGGCCAGGACCTTGGCGGCGACGGGCAGTTCCCAGCTGCCGGGCAGCCGCAGCACGGTCGGCTCGTCGATGCCGTACTCGTGCAGGGCCCGCAGGGCACCGTCGACGAGACCGTCCATCGCCTTCTCGTGCCACTGCGCGCCGATCACGGCCACGCGCAGGTCCTGGCAGTTCTTCACACTCAGCTCGGGTGTGCCCTTGCCGCTCACGTCTCTCCTCGGTTCTGGTCGGTTCACTGGTTGCCGCAGGCGGACACCGGGTCGGTGTCGAGCCAGGGCAGGTCGTGGCCCATCCGGTCGCGCTTGGTGCGCAGATACCGGAGGTTGTGCTCGCCCGCCTGTACGGGCATGGGCTCGCGTCCGGTGACGGCGAGGCCGTGCCGGACGAGGGCGGCGGTCTTCTCGGGGTTGTTGGTCATCAGCCGCAGCGACCGCACACCGAGATCGGCGAGGATGCGCGCCCCGGCGGCGTAGTCGCGGCCGTCGGCGGGAAGGCCGAGTTCCAGGTTGGCGTCGAGGGTGTCACGCCCGTCCTCCTGCAGCTCGTAGGCGCGCAGCTTGGGCAGCAGGCCGATGCCGCGCCCCTCGTGGCCGCGCAGGTAGAGCACGACCCCGCGGCCCTCGGCGGCGATCCGCTCCATGGAGGCGTGCAGCTGGGGGCCACAGTCGCAGCGCAGCGAGCCGAAGACGTCCCCGGTGAGGCACTCGGAGTGCACACGGACCAGAACGTCCGTGCCGTCGCCGAGGTCGCCGGCGACGAGCGCGACGTGCTCGACGCCGTCCACCGTGGAGCGGTAGCCGTGGGCGCGGAACTCGCCGAAGGCGGTGGGCAGCCGGGTGGTGGCCTCACGGTGGACGACGGGCTCGGCGGCGCGCCGGTAGGTGACGAGGTCCTCGATGGAGATGACCGACAGACCGTGCTTGCGGGCGAACGGGATCAGCTCGGGCAGCCGCAGCATGACACCGTCCTCGCCCGCGATCTCCACGATCGCGGCGGCGGGACGCAGCCCGGCGAGCCGGGCCAGATCGACCCCCGCCTCGGTGTGCCCGGGGCGGACCAGCACGCCGCCGGGCTTGGCGCGCAGCGGGAAGACATGGCCCGGACGGACGAAGTCGCCGGGAACGGACGCCGGGTCGGCGAGCATCGCGATCGTGATGGCCCGGTCGGCGGCGGAGATGCCGGTACTGGTGCCGTGCTCCCGGCCGGCGTCGACCGAGACGGTGAAGGCGGTGCCCATCGTCTCCGTGTTGTGCGCGACCATCTGCGGCAGATCGAGCCGGTCGATGTCCGGCTCCTCCAGCGGCACGCAGATCAGCCCGCGGCACTCGCTCATCATGAAGGCCACGATCTCGGGGGTGACCTTCTCGGCGGCGACGACGAGATCGCCCTCGTTCTCCCGGTCCGCGTCGTCCACCACGACGACGGGCCGGCCGGCCGCAATGTCGGCAATCGCCCGCTCGACGGGGTCCAGCACGAGTTCGTCCACAACTGCCCAGCTCTGCAACGTGGTCACGCCACAACTCCTTCCGCAACGGCGGCCGCCGGCACGCTCGCACGGCGCGAGCGCAGCCACCAGTCGCGCATGCCCCATACGACGAGGGCGAAGTAAACGACATACACAAGACCGGAGAACGCCAGACCGCTGCTGAACGCGAGCGGCACGCCGACCACGTCGACGAGCAGCCAGGCGAACCAGAACTCCACCAGCCCGCGGGCCTGGCAGACCATCGCGGTGAGGGTGCCGACGAAAATGTAGGCGTCCGGCCAGGGGTTCCAGGACAGTTGGGGCACGGCCGTGAACAGAGCGCCCACGGCGAGCGTGCCGACGGCGGTGCCCGCGAGCAGCAGACCGCGCTCGCGCCAGGTGCCGAAGCGGATGGCTATCGAACCGTCCTGCGCATCGCGCGGGCCGCGCGTCCACTGCCGCCAGCCCCACACGGCCACACCGATGACGAGCAGCTGCTTGCCCACGCCGCCACTGAGATGGGCGGAGGCGTACGCGGCGACGAGGATGACACCGGAGAGCAACTGCGTGGGCCAGGTCCACATGTTGCGGCGCCAGCCGAGCGCGAGCGCGATGAGGCCCACGCTGTTGCCGATCATGTCCGACCAGATGACGTGCTGCCCGGCGACCGTGAAGGCCTCGCCGTTCAGCCAGGTGAGGGCACTCATGCGACAGGCTCCTCAGGAGTGCGGGACGAGTGGCCGAGCAGCCGCTCGACGTACTTGGCGAGGACGTCGACCTCCAGGTTGACCGGGTCGCCGGGCTTCTTGATCCCCAGGGTGGTCAGGTCGAGCGTGGTGGGGATGAGGCTGACGGTGAAGTGGTCGTCGGCCGCGTCCACGACGGTCAGGCTGACGCCGTCGACGGTGATGGACCCTTTCTCCACCACATAGCGGGCAAGTCCGTCGGGCAGAGCGATCTTCACGACCTCCCAGTGCTCGCCGGGCGTCCGCTCGACGATCGTGCCCGTGCCGTCCACGTGCCCCTGGACGAGGTGCCCGCCCAGCCGTCCGCCGAGCGCCATGGGGCGTTCGAGGTTGACGCGCGAGCCGGGCACGAGGGCACCGAGGCTGGAGCGGTTGAGGGTCTCGGCCATCACATCCGCGGTGAACTCCCCGTCCCCGTGCTCGACGACGGTCAGGCAGACGCCGTTGACGGCGATCGAGTCGCCGTGCTTGGCGCCCTCGGTGACGACGGGGCCTCGCAGCCGGAACCGGGAGCTGTCACCGAGCTCTTCGACGGCGACGACCTCACCCAGTTCTTCGACGATTCCGGTGAACACGCTCAACTCTCCTCAGTGGCAGGGGCGGTGGCGGGGGCGATGACGGTGGCGGTGATACGCAGGTCGGGGCCGAGCCGGGCGACGTCGGTCACATCCAGGCGCAACGCCTGGGCGATGGTGCCGATTCCGGCGTCGCCGAGAGCGGTGGGCCCGGCACCGAGCAGGGCGGGGGCGAGATAGCCGACGACACGGTCGACGGCGCCTGCCGCCAGGAAGGACCCGGCGAGAGTGGGCCCGCCCTCCAACAGGACGGAGCAGACGCCGCGTTCGTGCAGAGCGGCGAGCAGGGCGGTGACGTCGAGACCCGGCCCGCCCGCGGCGCGGGGCAGCCGTACGACCTCGACGCACCCGAGATGCCGGGTGTCGGCGTCCTCGGCGACGGCGACGAGCGTGGAGGCCGCGTCGTCCAGGACCCGGGCACCGGGCTTGACGGTGGCGCGGGTGTCGACGACGACGCGCAACGGCTGGACGGCGTCCGGACGCCCCCGCACGGCCAGGTGCGGATCGTCGGCACGCAGGGTGCCGGAACCGACCACGACGGCGTCGGCCTCAGCGCGCAGGCGGTGCACGTCCGCGCGGGACGCGGCGGAGGTGATCCAGCGACTGGTGCCGTCGGCGGCGGCACTGCGGCCGTCGAGGGTGGCGGCGTACTTCCAGGCCACGAAGGGACGGTGGTGCAGCACCGAGGTGAGCCAGGCGGCGTTGCCCGCCGCGGCCTCGTCGGCCAGCAGGCCGCCCTCGGTGACCACGCCCGCGGCGGCCAGGGTCGCCGCGCCGCCGGTGGCCACGGGGTTGGGGTCGGCGACGGCGTACACGACGCGGGCAATCCCGGCATCGAGCAGCGCCTGGACGCAGGGGCCGGTGCGACCAGTGTGGTTGCAGGGTTCGAGAGTGACGACGGCGGTGCCGCCGCGCACGTCGCGGCCCGCTCCGGCGGCGGCACGCAGGGCCTCCACCTCCGCGTGCGGACCGCCCGCCCGCCGGTGCCAGCCCTCACCGAGGGGGCGGCCCTGCGCATCGAGGATCACGCAGCCGACGACGGGGTTGGGGCTGGTCGAACCGAGACCGCGGGCGGCGAGCGCGATGGCACGGCGCATCGCGTCTGCTTCGGTAGCGGTGGCCACCGGGGTCCTCCTGCCTCTTCGGGCACGGACTCCGGGGCCGTCGTCGGAGGACGACGAGAAGCGGGTGCACTGCACCGGGGAACCACATCCAGGACGGACTGCGGGGGTCGCCGACGCCCACGAGGGACGGACCGCCCGCGCCGGCCACGAAGATGTGCCGATGCGTACCCGCCGCGCACTGCCTCCCATCCGGACTTTAACCGTCGGTCCAGGAATTTCACCTGGTCAACCGGCCGCTGGCTGCGGACGGGTCGCGGACTGTAACCGCCGGTTCGGACTTTCACCGACCCCGGAGTGCGCTGCGTAAACGATTGTCGTTTGCTGATGCATACTGCCTGACCTGCGATTTTCCTCAAATCAGCAGATCCGGCGCCTCCGAGCGTACGCCGCGCGACACCGCGGTGTCCACGGGGTCTTGACACGGAGGGAGTGGTTCTGGGTGAGACTCCGGTCACGTGGGGCGGCACACTCCCCCGCCCGCGGCGGTCTGGCCGTACCCGGGGTCCGGCTGCTGCACTGGGCCGGATGAGACGGTACGACTCCCCGGCGCACACGGCGCGGCGGGCCCTCGCCGCGGTCTTCGCGCTGCACGGCGTCCTGTCCGGAAGCCTCGCCACCCGGCTCCCCTGGATCCAGGACCACTTGGACCTCGGACCCGGGCGGCTCGGTCTCGCCCTCGTCTTCCCCGCGCTCGGCGCCTCGTGCGCCATGCCCCTCGCGGCGCGGATCGGCCACCGCTTCGGCAGCCGGGCCGCGCTGCGCGGACTGCTCGTCCTGCTGTGCGCCGCCTTCGCACTGCCCGCCCTCTCCCCCGGCCCGGCGGTGCTGTGCGCCGCGCTGGCCGGGTACGGGGCGGCGGCCGGGATGGTGGACGTCGTCATGAATGCGCTCGGGGTGGAGGTCGAGGACCGGCTGGGCCGCTCGATCATGTCGGGCCTGCACGGGATGTGGAGCACGGGGACGCTCGCGGGTTCGGCGCTGGGCACGCTGGCCGCCCACCACGGGACCGACGCCCGCGTCCACCTCGCCCTGATCTCCACCGGCCTCGCCCTGCTGGGCCCCGCCGTCTGCCGGTGGGTCCCCGACGTGCGCGGCGGCACGGGCGCGGCACAGGATCCGCCGCCGCGCTTCGCCCTGCCACCCCGTGCCGCGCTGGCCATCGGGGCGGTGGGCTTCTGCGCGGTGTTCGCCGAGGGGGCGGGGCTGGACTGGTCGGCGGTCTACCTCCGCCGGGAGCTGGGCGCCGATCCGGGTCTCGCGGCGGCCTGCACGACGGCGTTCACCTGCACGATGGCGGCGGCCCGGCTCGCGGGCGACACGGTGGTGCGGCGGTTCGGCCCGGTGACGGCGGTGCGGGCGGGCGGGGCGGTGGCGGCCGCGGGCGGCGTGCTGGTGGTCACGGCGGGCGGACCGGTCCCGGCGATGGCCGGATTCGCCCTGATCGGCCTGGGAGTTGCCGTGGTCGTCCCGCTGGTCTTCGCGGCGGCGGGGCGCAGCGGCCCGCAGCCCGCCCGGGCCATCGCGGGGGTGGCGACGATCGTCTACACCTCGGGACTGGTGGCGCCGGCCGCCGTCGGACAACTCGCCGCGGCGACGTCCCTGTCGGTGTCCTTCGGCCTGGTGACCCTGCTGGCCGCTGGCCTGGTGCTCGCGGCGGGTGCCCTGCGTCGGGCCGGGGACGCGCCGCGGGCCGTGGAGCGGACCCGAAGGGCCCGGTCCACGGCCCGTGGTGGGGGACCGTGAGGCGTGCGAACGTCAGATCAGGATGCCGATCCGGTTGTGTCCCCGGTGGCGGCCGCCTTCGCGGTCGCAGTCGCGGTCACGGCCACGGTCGCCGCGGTCACGGTCGCAGTCACGGCCGCGGTCGCCACGGTCCCAACCGCGCTCGCCGCGGTCGCAGTCACGGCCGCCGCGGTCCCAGCCACGGTCGCCGTGGTCGCAGTCACGGCCACGCTCGTGGCCGCCACCGCCCCAACCCCAGCCGCCGCCCCAACCCCAGCCGTTGCCCCAGAAGTTGTGGTGGTGGTGACGGAGCAGGCCTACGATCCAGCCGTGGTCGCCCCAGCCGCCACCCCACCCGCCGCGGTCCCAGCCGCGGTCGCAGTCGCGGTCGCGTCCGCGGTCCCAGCCACGGTCGCCGCGGTCGCAGTCGCGGTCACGGCCGCGGTCCCAGCCACGGTCGCAGTCACGGCCGCGGTCACGGCCTCTGTCACGGTCGCCGTCGCGACCCCTGTCACGGTCGCCGTCGCGACCCCTGTCACGATCGCCGTCGTGGTCGTGGTCCCACGCGTGGTGGTGGGGCGCCGCCGGCGCGGCCTGGGCCACCCCGGCGACCGGAACGACAACGCCCGCGGCGAGGATCGCGGCAGCCGCGGTGCGGCCGACGAACTTACGCATGTATCTCTCCTGGATTGCAGGAAATCGGACAACCCACCCATACCTCGCATCCGCCGACCCCCAGCCGTCGGTCATGGGCATACAGCCCTAAGGGGTGAGAATTGCGCCGATCGCAGCAACGCCGGGCCGCACCGCGGACCAGGGGGAACCGGGCCGGGGGAACCGGGTCCGCCGCCCGCCTAACATGATCCGGACCCCCTCACGGAAACCCCCAGGAGCACACCATGGGCCTCGGCCTCCGCTGGACCCTGCACGGCGACGGCCGTACCCCCGCCCCCGGCGCCGTCGTCAGACCCGACGAGCGCCTCTCCTGGCCCAGGACCGCCGGGCTGGGCGCCCAGCACGTCGTGGCCATGTTCGGCGCATCCTTCGTCGCCCCGGTGCTCATGGGCCTGGACCCGAACCTCGCGATCATGATGTCCGGCGTCGCGACCATGCTCTTCCTGCTGGCGACGCGCGGCCGGGTGCCCAGCTACCTCGGCTGCAGCCTCTCCTTCGTCGGCGTCGCCGCGATCATCCGGGCGCAGGGCGGCGACAGCGCCGCGGTCACCGGCGCCATCCTCGTCGTCGGCGCCGTGCTCTTCCTCGCCGGCCTGGCGGTGCGGAAGTTCGGGGCGCGGATCATCCACGCGACGATGCCGCCGGTGGTCACCGGCGCCGTGGTCATGCTGATCGGCTTCAACCTGGCGCCGGTGACGGCCACCACCTACTGGCCGCAGGACCAGTGGACGGCGCTGCTGACCATGCTGTTCACCGGGCTCGCCGTGGTGTGCCTGCGCGGCTTCTGGTCCCGCGTCGCGATCTTCCTCGGGCTGCTCTTCGGCTATGCGGTCTCGTGGATCTCCGACCGGCTCTTCGGGAAGATCCACTCGGTGCACGGCGGCCCGCAGGCCGTCGACCACTGGCGGCTGGACCTCTCGGGCGTGACCAAGGCCGACTGGATCGGGCTGCCGTCGCTGCACGGGCCGAGCTTCGGCTGGTCGGCGGCGCTCGTGGCGCTGCCGGTGGTCATCGCGCTGATCGCGGAGAACGCCGGTCACGTGAAGGCGGTCGGCGAGATGACCGGCGACCCGCTGGACGACCAGTTGGGCACCGCGATCTCCGCGGACGGAGCGGCGACCGTGCTCTCCACGGCGGTCGGCGGCCCGGCCAACACCACCTACTCCGAGAACATCGGCGTCATGGCGGCGACCCGCGTCTACTCCACCGCCGCCTACTGGGCCGCGGCGTGCTTCGCGCTCCTCTTCGGTGTCTGCCCCAAGTTCGGCGCGGTCGTGGCGGCGATCCCGGGCGGGGTGCTCGGCGGCATCACGGTCATCCTCTACGGCATGATCGGTCTGCTCGGCGCGCAGATCTGGGTGCACAACAAGGTCGACCTGCGCAATCCCCTGAACCTGGTGCCGCTCGCGGCGGGCATCATCATCGGCGTCGGCGGCGTCAGCCTCAAGATCAGCAAGAACTTCGAGCTGAGCGGCATCGCGCTGGGCACCATCGTGGTCATCACGGGCTACCACGCGCTGCGCGCCCTGGCCCCCGCGCACCTCAAGGAGCAGGAGCCGCTGCTGGACGAGGGGACGAGCGCGTACGACAACACCAAGGCCGAGGAGGCGTAGGGCGCCGCCGGACACCCAGGGTTCGTTCACCCGTTCGGCTTAACCGTCCGGCGGATTCCCCTACTCTCCGCGTTCGTCTGTCACTCTACGTATATGACGATGACGCGGGGGACGGTCACCGGACTCGACGGTGTCCTGGACGACATGCGGGAACTGGCGGCCGAGTTGCCGCCGACGGACGGCGTGGCCGTCTTCAACGGGGTGTATCTGACGGTCACCGAGGAAGTGGTGCGCCGGCTGGATTCCGGCGCCTTCCCGGACCGTGCGGCGGCCGCCGAGCTCGACGTGCTCTTCGCGGACCGCTATCTCGACGCGGTGCACCGCGAGGCGGGCAGACGTCCGCCCGCCTGCTGGCGCCCGCTGATCCAGATGCGTGGCCACCCCGCGGTGCGGCCCCTGCAGTTCGCCCTCGCGGGCATCAACGCCCACATCGGGCACGACCTCGCCCTGGCCCTGGTCGACACCTGCCGCGCGCTGGACGCCGAACCCTGCGCGCTCGAAGGCGACTTCCAGCGCGTCGGCCGGCTGCTCGTCGCCCTGGAGGAGCGGATCCGCGAGGAACTGATGCCGGGCCCGGATCTGCTGGACGTCGCCGATCCGCTGACCCACCTGCTGGGGTCCTGGACGCTGGAGGCGGCCCGCGGCGCCGCCTGGTCCGCCTTCCGGGCCCTGTGGGCCCTGCGCGAACTCCCCGACCTGGCCGAGGAGTTCACGGAGCGCATCGACGCGAGCGTGGGGATGGTGAGCCGGTGTCTGCTCACCCCGCTGGGCTGAAGCGCCCGGCCCCGCTCCCCGCGTCAGTCCTCCGGCAGCTCGACCGGGGCGATCTCGTCGTACACGTCGCCGGGGCCGGGGTTCGTCCCGTCCGTCGCACCGCCGAACTGGTGCATCACGCCCCACACGGCGTTGAGCGCGGTCTGCACGGCGCCCTCGGCCCAGCCGGCCGTCCAGGAGATGTCGTCACCCGCGAGGAAGATGCCCCGCTTGTCCTCGGGCAGCCGGTCCTGCATGAAGTGGGTGAACAGCCGCCGCTGGTAGCGGTAGTGGCCGGGCAGGTTCGCCTTGAACGCGCCCATGAAGTACGGCTCGTTCTCCCAGGAGACCGTCACCGGGTTGCCGATGATGTGCTTGCGGATGTCGACCTTGGGATAGATCTCGCCGAGCGACTTGAGCATGACCTCCATGCGCTCGCCCGCCGACAGCGGCAGCCACTTGAGGCTGTCGTCGCACCAGGTGTAGGAGAGGCAGATGACGGCGGGCTGGTCGGGCCCGTTGTCGAGGAGGTAGGTGCCGCGGGTCATCCGGTCGGTGAGCGTCATCGACATGACGTCCCGCCCCGTGTCCTCGTCCTTGTCGAGCCAGAACGGCCGGTCGACGGGCACGAAGAGCTTGGACGACTCCATGTAGTGCGTCCGCTCCATCGCCGTCCAGTGGTCGATGGGGAACAGCTCGTCGTCGCACTGGATCTTGGACAGCAGCATCCAGGACTGCGCGGTGAAGATCGCCGCCCGGTAGGAGCGGATGTCACCGTCCGCATCGGTCACGGTGATGCGGTTGCCCGACGTGCGGTGCAGCCGGGTCACGGCCGGGCGGTGCGCGCCGCCGTGCAGGGAGGACAGCGACGTGCCCTGCGGCCAGTGGATGATCTTCTCGGGCTCGCGCTCCCACAGCCGCAGCGGGAGCTGCTGGCTGCCGCCGACGATGCCGCGGTGGTGGTCGTCCGCCTCGGTGTAGACGACGCGCAGGATCTCCAGGATGGAGTTGGGGAAGTCGGTGTCCCAGCCGCCGGTGCCGAAGCCGACCTGGCCGAAGATCTCCCGGTGCCGGAAGGACTTGAAGGCGGCGGAGTCGCAGAGGAAGCCGTAGAAGGTCTGGTTGTCGAGCTTCTCCACCAGCTTCGCCCAGATCTCGCGGATGCGCGGCACGTCGCGCTCGCGCATGGCGCGGTTCATGTCGGAGAAGTCCGCGCCCTCCTCCAGGCAGGCGTTCCATGCCTCGGCCACGTCGCGGTAGACCTGCGGCAGGTCGTCGATGGTCTCGGCATAGTGCGACTCGCCCTTGAGGTCCACGACGGTCGAAGGGGTGGCGGGGGCGAGGGGGTTGGGGAAGGGCGTGGTCTCCAGGCCGACCAGGTCGATGTAGTGCTGGAAGGCGGTGGAGGAGGGCGGGAAGCGCATCGCGCCCATCTCGGCGGTCAGGTCGCCGTCGCAGCCCTCGAAGCCGACGGTGCGCAGCCGCCCGCCGATCTGGTCCGCCTCGTAGACGACGGGCTTGAGCCCCATCTTCATCAGCTCGTACGCGGCCACGATCCCGGAGAGCCCGCCGCCGATCACGGCGACCTCGGTGCCGTGCTCGGTCGCCGGTATCTGGCCGAGGCCCGCCGGGTGGGCGAGGAAGTCGTCGTAGGCGAAGGGGAAGTCCGGGCCGAACATGGTGATCGGCGGCTCGACCGGCCGGCCGGACTCGTGCTCGTCGTGGGCGGCGGTGGGCACCGTGGACGTCATCGGCTGGACTCTCCTACTGACAGGGGGTGTTGGGGAGGGGGTGGCGGGCGGGGTGCCGCGGGGGTCAGCGCAGCGCGCCGTACAACTCCGGGCGCCGGTCGCTCAGATAGGTGTTCTGGGCACGCGAGGTCGCGAGCAGGGCCGGGTCCACCTCGGTGAGGAGCAGGTCCTCGCCGGCCCCGGCCCGGGCCCGTACGGTTCCGTCGGGTGCGGCCAGGCAGGACAGCCCGGCGAAGGGGAAGTCGCCTTCGTCACCGCAGCGGTTGGCGTAGGCGATGTAGAGCTGGCTCTCCCAGGCGCGGGTCGGCACGACCGTCTGCGGGACGATCTCGAACGGGCGGGCCAGCGCCGTCGGGACGAGCAGCAGGTCGGTCCCGGCGAGCGCGTGGGCGCGCACGGCCTCGGGGAACTCGACGTCGTAGCAGATCATCAGGCCGAGGCGGATGCCGTCGAGTTCGGCCTGGACCACGAGCTCCCGGCCGGGGGCGAAGTGGGCGTTCTCGTAGTCGCCGAAGACGTGCACCTTGCGGTAGTTGGCGAGCCGGGAGCCGTCCGGGCCGAAGAGCTGGAAGGAGTTGAAGACCGTGTCGCCGCCCCGCTCCGGGTAGCCGTAGCCGACGGCCAGCCCGTGCTCGGCCGCGATCCGGGAGACGGCCTCGGCGCCGGGTCCGTCGGCGGGTTCCGCGAGCTCGGCGAACCGGGAGCCGACAGCGTACCCGCTCAGGTACAGCTCATTGGCCAGCAGCAGCCGGGCGCCCCCGTCGGCCGCCCGGCGGGCGGCGGCGGCGAGGGCGGTGATGCTGTCGGCGGTGGAGGACGGAACGCCGCCGGGGCCCTGGTACAGCGCGATGCGCAGCGGCTTCATGCGGCGTCCTCTTCAACTGATCGGGCGGGGAGGCCCTGCGAGACAAAGTTTCGTTAAACGCCTTGACGGTACGGGCCGGTAACAGGGGCGGACAAGGCGCCGATGTTGCGTTTCGTCGGCGTATTCATTGCGCGTTTCTGCAGCATTGCAGCGATTCGTTGCACGCCCCGCCAGGGCCTGTCCGATGGGTCAGTGCGGGCCCCACGGCGTCCGGTGCTGGGGGCACCTCTGGGGGCACCCCCAGCGGTAGCTGGGGGAGGTAGCTGGGGGAGCGTCGCAAGGCGGAGCATCATCCGCGTACTGGGCGTACTCGGGTGATGCGACAACGCGGCGAGGTGCCGTGCCTGGGGGCACCTCCTGGGGGCACCCCCAGCGGTAGCTGGGGGAGCGTCGCGGGGTCTGTGCTGACCCATCGGACAGGCCCTAGCGTGGGCGCGTCGGTCGGACGACTGGGGGTTGACATGACGGAGGACACGGCCGGAACGACGATCAAGGTGCGACCACCGGAATTACGGAAAGGTGCGGTGATCGCGCAGTCCCTGGACAACCAGTGGGTCACTGCACGGCTGACCAGAGAAATGGTCAGAAAAGGCCGGTCCTTGAAGGACGTCGAGAACATACGCGGGAGGGAGGTCCGGGCGGAGTACTTCCGCAGCCTCATCAACACCCGCCAGGTCGTGGTCAACCGGGTGTTCTTCTACAACAACCGGGCCATGAGCCGGGACCTCCTGGAAGGGGGCGCCGCACGCCGCGCCCACCAGCAGCTGCTGGCCGAAGGGGCGCTGGTGCCCTACCTCCTCCACGAGCGGGAGCCGGCCGACCGGCCGCGCGGCGTGGACGTCGACGAGGAGGGGTTCGCCGCCTGGCAGGACACCCTGGAACAGATGCCCGCGGGTGCGCACACCACCTGTGTGCGGCTCTCGTGGGACGACCGGGAGAACGCCGACACCACCAGGAACGCCCTCTTCAACCCCTTCGCCGCCCGCGTCCAGGGGCTGACCGCCAAGGACATCCCGCTGCTGGCGTCCCAGGTCGGGGTCCCGGAGCGGCGGGTGCCGCGGTTCGCGGAGAAGATCGGCGAGGTGGTCCAGCTGAGCAACGAGCGCCGCACGCACGATCAGCTCGTCACCCGCAACGTGCTCTACGAGGAGTTCGTCTCCGCACCGGGCCTGCCGGTGTCCGACGGGAGGTACGACGGGGCGAAACCGTTCGCCGGGGAGATCAAGCAACTGCTGGACCTCATCTACAACGTGAACCTCGCCGACGCCCTGGGCATGTACCCGCTGACCCCGTCCGGCAGCCTGCGGCGGGTCGCCCTGCAGGAGTGGCGGGATCTGCGCACCGCTCCGAACGGGACGATCACGGACCCGGAGCAGCTGCTGCTGTTCCTGCAGCGCCAGGTGTTCTCCACGGTGCAGGACCGGCTCGCCCTCACCCCGTCCACGGTGGACGCCCTGGCTCTCGAGGACATCGTGTCCCTGCGGCAGAGCGCGCCGTGGCACCGCTACATGGAGGCGTTCGACGCCCTCATCGCCGACCCGGCCGCCTTCCACGAGCGCGCGGGGCTGGTCTTCGACCGCTACGTGCGGCTGAACTCCGAGATCGTGCGCCTCGCCGGGGCCCGTTACGCCCAGCGGGCCCGGGCCAACAAGTGGTGGCCGGTCCTGGAGATCGTCATCACCATCGGCGGCAGCGTCTTCTCCGCGATCACGGGGAGCGAGGCGTGGTCCGTCACCGGGGAGATAGGGGCCGCGACGGCCAAGTACGGCGGATCCGTGCAACTGGTGCTGCGCAACCGGCGGGAGGGACGTCGCGAGCAGAAGTTCGCCCGCGAGATGGCCTCCGTCCGGTTCGACAGCACGCGTGAGTGGGAACAGTTCCACAGCATGGTGCGGCAATTGCCCGGATACCAGGAGCAGGACCGCCGGGCGGCCGCCACCAGTTCGGCCACCGTCCAGGACGAGTTCGTGGACTACTGAAGGTCGTGGACCACTAGTGGACCACTGAGAGCCCGTGCGAGGAGAAGCCGTGACCCCCTACGACCGCCTGCGCGCCGCGCGCCCGGAGCTGTTCGGGAACTCGCCGGGCGGGATCGAGATCCTCGTCGATCCGGCCTGCATCGAGGAGGCGCGGCGCAGCGTCGGTGCGGGCACGGACGAACCGGTCGGCGTCGTCTACGCCGACCGGTTCGTGACGGTCGTCCGCGACGCGGTCCGCTTCCCCGGCGGTGCGCTGGGGCTGTACGTGCGGCTGGTGCCGACGGCGGCGAGCCCCGGCGCCGTGGTGCTGCCGCTGATCGGCGCCGACGGCGTCGTGCTCGTCGAGCACTACCGGCACGCCACCCGCCGCTGGCACTGGGAGGCGCCGCGGGGCATGGGGGCCGCGGGGTCCACCGGCGCGGCGAACGCCGTGCGCGAACTGGAGGAGGAACTGGGCGCGGAGGCCGAGGAGTTGATCCCGCTGGGTGCGCTGCACCCCGACAGCGGGCTGCTCGGCGAGCAGGTCGAGCTCTTCGCGGCCCGCATCCGCGGCACGGGCGCCCTGGACACGGCCGAGGGCATCCGGCGGACGAGCACGGTGCCCTGGCGCACGGCGGAGGAGATGATCGCGTCCGGCGCCATCACCTGTGCGTTCACGATCGCGGCGTTCACCCGGGCCCGGCTGAAGGGGCTGCTCGCCTGAGGGAACCGGAGATCTTGCTGGTAGCGTCTCCCGGGTTTTGATGATGCGTCACCCTCGTGACGCCGGAACGGGGAGAACGACCACGTCATGATGGGCCACTCACACGCCGTGAGCGGTGCGCTGCTCTTCGCGGGCACGGCACCGTACCTGCCGCAACTGGTCATGCACGCGCATCTGGCGCCGCAGGAAATACTGATGGGCACGGTCCTGTGCGCCGGCGCCGCGCTGCTGCCGGACCTCGACCATCACGACGGGACCATAGCCAACTTCCTCGGACCCGTGTCCAAGACGCTGTGCCGCTTCGTGGCCTGGGCCTCCGGCGGCCACCGGCACGCCACGCACTCGCTGTTCTTCGTGGCGCTGATGACGCTCGGCAGCTGGGCCGGAGTGACCTTCCTGGGGCGGCCGTTCACCCTGGTCATGACGTTCTTCCTGCTGGCCCTGGCCGTCCGGGCGCTCAACATCTGCCCGCCCGGACACGGCTTCCACGCCTGGGGCACCATCGTGGCGATGGCCGGCATCGGCACCGCGGTGATAGCCAAGTTCATCCCCTCGGCACCTGGCTGGCTGCCGTACGCCGTCGGGCTGGGCTGCGTGGCCCATCTGCTGGGCGACTCGATCACCAAGCGGGGCGCGCCCTGGCTGTGGCCGATCAAGACCCGCTACGAAATAGTGGTGATCAAGTCCAGCGGCAACCGGCTGGAGACGGAGATCCTCACCCCGATCATGGGTGTGGCGACCGTCGCCCTGCTGTGGTTCACGGCGCTCTCGCCGAGCGCCGCGAACTGACCTCCGCAGGAGGTCAGGACGGCGCCCCGGAGCTGAAGCGCCGCAGCAGCGGGGAGAGGACGAGCACCGACTTCGTCCGTTCGACGAACGGCTCGCCCGCGATGCGTTCCAGGACGCGCTCGAAGTGCCGCATGTCCGAGGCGAAGATCTGGACGATCGCATCGGCCTCGCCCGTGACCGTGGAGGCCGAGGCGACCTCCGGGTAGCGGGACAGCCCCCGGTGGATCGCCTCGGGCGAGGTGTTCCGGCGGCAGTAGAGCTCGATGAACCCCTCGGTCTCCCAGCCGAGGGCGGCGGGGTCCACGCGGACCGTGAACCCCGTGATGGCGCCCTCGGCACGGAGCCGGTCGACGCGCCGTTTGACGGCCGGCGCACTCAGCCCGATCTCCGCGCCGATGTCGGCGTAGGAGCGCCTGGCGTCTTCGGCCAGGGCGTGCACGATGCGTTCGTCGAGCTCGTTCAGTCGCACTGCGGGTGGATCACTTCTCTAAGAGGGCCTGCTGTAGTGAGAAGTAGATCACGGACGGCGCAATCGCGACATCGCAGGCCTACTCCGCAGCAGCCGGCTCCACGGCGGGTTCCTCCGCGGACTCGCGCTCGAGCCGTGAGGACTTGCGCCCGTAGAAGAAGTAGATCAGCAGGCCGACGGCCATCCAGGCGCCGAAGACCTCCCACGTGACGACGTCCAGGCTGCTCATCATGTAGAAGCACAGCGCGAAGCCGATGGCCGGGAAGAGCGGGCTGAGCGGCACCCGGAAGGTGCGCTTCATCTCGGGGCGGGTGCGCCGCAGCACGATGACGGCAACGTTGACCAGCGCGAAGGCGAAGAGGGTGCCGATGCTGGTGGCGTCGGCGAGCTGGCCCAGCGGGACGGCGGCCGCGAGGACGCCGCAGAACAGGGACACGATGACCGTGTTCGCCCGCGGGACGCCGCTCTTGGCGTGGACCTTGGAGAAGACCTTGGGGACCAGGCCGTCGCGGGACATGGCGAAGAGGATGCGGGTCTGGCCGTAGAGCACGGTCAGCACGACGCTCGCGATGGCGATGACGGCACCGGCCGCCAGCAGCACGGCCCAGAAGTCCTGGCCCGTGACGTCCTTCATGATCCCGGCGAGGGCGGCCTCGGTGCCCTCGAACTTCTTCCACGGCAGGGCGCCCACGGCGACGGCCGCGACGAGGCAGTACAGCGCGGTGACGATGATCAGCGAGAGCATGATCGCGCGCGGCAGGTCGCGCTGGGCGTCCTTGGCCTCCTCACCCGCGGTGGAGGCGGCGTCGAAGCCGATGTAGGAGAAGAACAGCGAGGCACCGGCCGAGCTCATGCCCGCGACGCCGAGCGGCATGAACGGGGCGTAGTTGCCGGCCTTGACGCCCTGGAAGGCGACGCCGCAGAAGAGCAGCAGCGCGGCGATCTTCACCACGACCATGATCGTGTTCGCCCGGGCGCTCTCCTTGGCCCCGCCCAGCAGGAACACCATGCACAGCAGCACCACGATCAGCGCCGGCAGGTTGAAGATGCCGCCGTCGCCCGGCGGGTTGGCCAGCGACGCGGGGATGGTGACCCCGATCGTGCCGTCGAGCAGCTCGTTCAGGTACTGCCCCCAGCCCACGGCGACGGCCGCGACCGAGACGCCGTACTCCAGGATCAGGCACCAGCCGCAGATCCAGGCGACGAGCTCGCCCAGGGTGGCGTAGGAGTACGAGTACGAGGACCCGGAGACCGGGATCGTGCCCGCGAGCTCGGCGTAGGACAGGGCCGAGAACAGCGCCGTGATGCCCGCGATGACGAACGAGACGATGACCGCGGGACCGGCCTTGGGCACGGCCGTGCCGAGCACGACGAAGATGCCGGTGCCCAGCGTGGCACCGATGCTGATCATCGTCAGCTGCCACATGCCGAGCGACCGGCGCAGGCTGCCGCCCTCGCCCTGGCCGCCCTCCGCGACCAGGCGTTCGACCGGCTTGCGTCGCATCAGTCGGGCACCGAAACCGGCGGGCGCCTGCGGGGTGCGCGCGTCGTCGGTGGCGGGGGGCGCTGTGCCGTGGTCCAACACTGGGTGGCTCCTTATCGCTGCCGGTGGAGGGCGCGGGCGAACAGCGGTCACCCACGGGTGCACCGACAGGGCAGAGCTATCCCGTAGCAGGGGGTACCGCCGAGCAAGCGGTACCCGCCACTCCACGTTCTGCGCAGACCTTACGAGGTGATGACCTGCGCTCGTAATGCACCATTATTGCGTATGGCCGTTCGATCATTGCGTGGGGTGCTTCGAAACGGAAGATCATTGCACCCCGCATCAGGAATCGGTACAGGCTGAGCAAAAAAGCGAACCAAAAAGGGGCGCGACCCGGAAACCGGGCCGCGCCCCTCAAGGGCACTGCGGGACTGCTGCAGGACTACTGCCAGCTGGCGTGCAGCGGCTTGCCCTCGGCATAGCCGGCGGCGCTCTGGACGCCGACGACGGCACGCTCGGCGAACTCCTCCAGGGAGCCGGCGCCGGCGTAGGTGCAGGAGGAACGGACACCCGCGATGATCGAGTCGATCAGGTCCTCGACGCCCGGGCGGACCGGGTCGAGGAACATGCGGGAGGTGGAGATGCCCTCCTCGAACAGACCCTTGCGGGCGCGGTCGTAGGAGGACTCCTCGGAGGTGCGGTTGCGCACGGCACGAGCCGAGGCCATGCCGAAGCTCTCCTTGTAGAGACGCCCGTCGGCGCTCTGCTGGAGGTCGCCCGGGGACTCGTAGGTACCGGCGAACCAGGAGCCGATCATGACGTTGGAGGCACCGGCGGCGAGCGCCATGGCGACGTCGCGCGGGTGACGGACGCCACCGTCGGCCCAGACGTGCTTGCCGTACTTCTTCGCCTCGGCGGCGCACTCGAGCACCGCGGAGAACTGCGGACGGCCCACGCCGGTCATCATGCGGGTGGTGCACATGGCGCCCGGGCCCACACCGACCTTGATGATGTCGGCGCCGGCCTCGATGAGGTCGCGCACACCCTCGGCGGCGACGATGTTGCCCGCGACGATCGGGACCTGCGGGTCCAGACCGCGGACGGCCTTGACCGCAGCGATCATGCCTTCCTGGTGGCCGTGCGCGGTGTCCACGACGATGGTGTCCGCACCGGCCTCGAGCAGGGCCTTGGCCTTGCCGGCCACGTCGCCGTTGATGCCGACGGCGGCGGCGATGCGCAGCTTGCCGTTCGCATCCACGGCCGGGGTGTAGAGGGTCGCGCGCAGGGCGCCCTTGCGGGTCAGGATGCCGACGAGACGGCCGTCCTTGTCCACGGCGGGGGCGAGCTTGCGGTGGGCGGCGTCGAGCTGGTTGAAGGCCTCGCGCGGGTCGATGTCGGCGTCGAGGAGCAGCAGCTCCTTGGACATGACCTCGGACAGCTGGGTGAAGCGGTCCACGCCGGTCAGGTCGTGCTCGGTGACGACGCCGACCGGGCGCTGCTCCTCGTCGACGACGACGCCGGCGCCGTGGGCGCGCTTGGGCAGCAGGGACAGCGCGTCGGCGACGGTCTGCACCGGGCTGAGCACGATGGGGGTGTCGAGCACGTGGTGACGGCCCTTGACCCAGGAGATGACCTCGGTGACGACCTCGATCGGAATGTCCTGGGGGATGACGACGATGCCGCCGCGGCGGGCGACCGTCTCGGCCATGCGGCGGCCGGCGATCGCGGTCATGTTGGCGACCACGAGCGGAATGGTGGTGCCCGTCCCGTCCGGGCTGGACAGGTCCACTCCCTGACGGGAGCCGACCGCGGAGCGGCTCGGCACCATGAACACGTCGTCGTACGTGAGGTCGTACGGCGGCTTCTGGTCGTTGAGGAAACGCATACTGGCTCTCTCACCTGCGGTTTTGAGTACAAAGCGGGTGGGGAGTCAGCACCGAACCCGCACCGGATCGGGCTGAGGTTCCTGGACCCATCATCCATGATGTCGCCGCGTACTGGCCAATGGGAGTCGCATTCTGTGACTTCCGCCAGGCCCCGCATGTCCGGTCTGTACCTTCAGCCGAGGCCCCGGAGACCCGTTGGTCCGGGGCCTCGGACGATCTCGCGCCCTACAGTCCGGCGGCCTGCTTCAGTGCCTCGACGCGGTCGGTGCGCTCCCAGGTGAAGTCCGGCAGCTCCCGGCCGAAGTGACCGTACGCAGCCGTCTGCGCATAGATCGGACGCAGCAGATCCAGATCACGGATGATCGCAGCCGGACGCAGGTCGAAGACCAGACCGATCGCATTCTCGA